>SVSF01000116.1 GCA_015064425.1 Oscillospiraceae bacterium
CTGCGTTTCTTTCCTTCTTGGGGTCAACTATGAAAATAGCTGCGGGAAGAGTATCCATAGTCTTGATACCGCCGTAGTTCTTCTCAAGGTCGAATATCTCCTTCTGCTTTGCAGCAACTTCCTTCTTAGGAAGAAGATCGAAGGTTCCGTCCTCCTGCATCTTTTCAAGAGCGTTAAGACGTCCGATAGACTTCTTAATAGTCTTGAAGTTTGTCATCATACCGCCGGGCCAACGAACGTTTACGTAGTACATTCCGCAACGAAGTGCCTCTTCCTTGATGGCATCAGCAGCCTGCTTCTTTGTACCTACGAAAAGGATGTTGCCGCCCTGTGCAGCGATGTCCTTAACGAAAGCATAAGCTTCGTCAAACTTTTTAACGGTCTTTGCAAGGTCAATGATGTAAATACCGTTTCTCTCTGTGAAGATGTACTCCTGCATTTTGGGGTTCCATCTTCTTGTGTGGTGTCCGAAATGAACACCTGCTTCAAGCAATTGCTTAATTGAAATAACAGACATTTTCTATGTCCTCCTTCGGTTTTTCCACCACATCGCAACCGAGCGACTTATTGCCTTTGGCAACACCGAACCGCCATTTTACGATGTGTGTGTATTTATTTTTTACGCTCCGATCTCGCCGAAACGCAAATTACAGTTGATTATAGCACAATATTTATTATTTTTCAAGTTTGCATCGATAAATTAACAAATTGTTTACATATTTTTCTTCTTTTTTGACGGTTGAAGTACGATATAACATACCCCCATTGTTAATACCGGAACAAATGAAAGCAAGAAATACGGCAATGGGCTTGCCACAACTCCAAAGAAATCTCCGATCGGTCTGAATATCAGGCACAATGCCGTAAACAGCACGATCAACGCTACCTGCGCTATGAAAACAAACGAATTAAACAGTCTTCGATTCTGCTTTGTATCGCGCAGATCCTTGGAGTAAACACATACAAGCGTCAAAAGTTGCATAAGAGCAAGTGACATGAAGGTAAATTCCGCTTTATAAGAATATGCTCCAAATAGCGGAATCAAAGAAAAGATGTTCGGCAACAGGACAGTAAGAACACTTCCAACAGCTACTGAAACTACAAGCTTGAAATTAGACATGATAAAGCTTTTAAAGCCAACACTTCTGAACTCCTCTTTTACCTGTCGGCAGGTCTTATCGCCTCTTCTCGTATCTCCCATAAATACAAGCATAGCAAGAATATCCATTATAAGTCCCAAAAAAAGCATATGTCTTGCATCAAGTGTGGGAATACCAAAAAGTCTTGGCAGGAGAACCGCGACAAGCCTCATTAACTGAACGCAGAAAAGATATGTCATATAATTGCTTACATTTCTGTAGACAGCCTTACAATATTCAATAACTCTTGCCAACGGCTCAAGTCCTCCACGTCCGCCCTGAGGACGCATAAGCAGAACATCAGCATTTGAGCGAACGCTCTGTGTGCATGAAGCACTGCTTTGTTCTCCCGGTATCTCAAGCGAACGTATCTCCTCGTCCAAGCGTCCGAAGACACCTGTACGTATAGAAGCACAAGTTATAAACACATCTGCTATATCGGCTGCCTCCGATGCGTAATCTGTAAATCCAAGAACACCAAGAGTTTTATTTTGTGATTTTACAAACTGAGCAAGCTCAGTTATCATGGATTCATCGAGGTATGAATATTGCTCAAATTCTCCAAATTTATGAGTTACGGGAAGTCCGTACTTTATAAAATCCTTTGCAGCTACCTTTTTTTCGCTCATAAGAGCATCGGGTATCTCTGTCGCGTATCTGCCTATGCAATTTGAGAAGGATATTATATTGACTCCGCTTTTTTTGAGCGCCTTTACTGCCTTATCAACGTAAGTATCAACACCCTCTCTGAGCACGACCATACCAACAAAGCTTTTGCTCGCTCCGTCACACAAAACGAATACAAGCATTCTTCTTCCCTTTTCCGCATACGAGTCAAAGCCTCTTCTTAAAATGCTTCGCCCATCATTAGTGATAGGCTTTTTAGCTCCACCGAATATAGCACAATCACACTCTTCTATAATGTTTCCCGCATCAGTTATTCTAAGGGTCATCTGTTCGCCCTTATCGGTATATACAAGAAGGTCTCGCTTGTCCTCCCCCGCCTCGGGAAGATATGACTGTATCTGACATCTGATATTGAGTGCTTCGGTATCAACGCCGCTCTTTTTTATAAACTCTGAAATTCCTATATCAAGACTTTCGTTAGAACGCACACCCGTAGAAAGAACCTGCGTACGCGCAATATTGTAGAGCCCAACCATATCGCGAAGCATCGTAGCGCTACTGCCCATCTTGTCAAATCCATTGGCATCACCATCTGCTGTTATCATCGTTTCAAAATGCAAAATTCCATCCGTGGCTATACTTCCGTCAAGGACAAAGAGATAATCAAGCGACGCAAGCTTATCAAAGTCCCCAACCGAACGCATTATACACGGATTATCCGCAAGAGCCGCCTTTCTTATGTATCTCGAGAAGAATCCAACGAATACGTTTGAAAGACGTGAAAGCATGCAGCTTGCGGAAAACGCAAGTATCACGGTAAACACAGAGGAAAGCAATATGTTTCCACCTGTGAAATTTGCGAAAAGCAGACTGAATATTGAAAACGGAATAATGGCGATAAGGAGTATCATTCCGATCGCAGAGGTTCTTTTCTTTAGTATGCTCAACCCCTCTGGTATCTCTTGAGAGGATATTTCGGTAATTCCTCCTGTCATCGCTCCAAGATATGTATATTCACCCGTTGCGACCACTATGGCCCGTCCACTTCCCGCCTGAACAACAGAGCCTGCATGAAGCATATTTGACATATTTTCAGCGTGAAGCTCATTTTCCGACACGGCTCCATTGGCATATTTCTGCAGAGTTTTTTCGTTCTTTCTGTCTGTTTTCATTATTACAGAAAGTCCGTCGGAGTATATAAGTCTGGCATCGCAGCCAAGAACATCTCCCTTTTCGACAAATATAACATCTCCCTCTACAACGTCCCTGTAATCAGCTATATAGAGCTTTCCTCCCCTTATTACGCGAGCAGTTGGAACAAAGAAATCAGACATCGACTCCATTCCTCTTCTATCGCGGAAATACATAATAAAGCATATAGCTATATTTATGACGCACAGCAAAAGCATAGAGCTTCCAATGATATAATTTCCCTCAAACAAAAGAGTCATAAGAGAGGATATAAGAAGCAATACCAAAAAGCAATCTCGTATGATATCAAACAGTAGCTTATCCCACGACTTTTTCTTTACGGTAAAAAAGGGCGTTCTTCTTTCTTTCTTAGTTCTCTCTTCACAACGCGAACTAGCCGCCTTTGGAGAAAGTCCCGAGGCGGCATTGGTTCCCAGCTTTTTTTCAATTTCTTCAACTGTTAAGGAAAACCATTTTTCGTTCATATCAAATACACTCTACTGTTAATTTGTCTTCTTTCTTCGAATATCCAAGGCTTGCTCCGCAGATACTTCTGTTATAATCGGAGATTATTATCTCAGCAAGCTGATCCTCGACATTTTTCTGTATAAATCTTCTCATGTTGCGTGCACCGTATTTTCTGGAGTACGATTTCTTAGCGATATATGAAACGGCTGAGGGTGAATATTTGAACATGATATTTCTTTCGGCTAAAGCCTCCTTCAGCTCGTTGAGCATGATACGCGCTATGCCCTCAAAATCATTCTCGTCAAGCGAGCGGAAGGTTATTATCTCATCTACTCTGTTTATAAACTCAGGGCGAAGGAAATTAGAAAGAGCCTTCATAGTCTTACTCTCAGACAAAGCCTCGTCTTCACCGAAAAAGCCTACGGTAGCCCCCGAATTGTCCGATCCCGCATTGGTTGTCATAACTATCACAGTATTTTCAAAATTAACTGTTTTTCCCTTCGCGTCCGTTATTCTTCCGTCATCCAATATCTGCAAAAGTACGTTGAGAACATCGGGGTGTGCCTTCTCTATTTCATCAAATAAAACTACAGAATACGGCCTGCGTCTTATCTTCTCGGTAAGCTGACTTGCATCGTCATATCCAACGTATCCGGGAGGCGCTCCGATTATTCTCGATACAGAATGCTTCTCCATAAATTCTGACATATCAAGACGTATGAGAGTCTCAGGGGAATGGAAAAGATCGGCTGCGAGTGTTTTTACAAGCTCTGTTTTTCCTACACCCGTAGGTCCCGCAAATATAAACGACACGGGCTTACGCTTATACGATATTCCCGCACGGCTACGCTTAACGGCTCTTGTAACTGCATCTACCGCAGCGTCCTGACCTACGATCTTCTTTTTTAAGCGCTCCGCGAGCTTATCTATTCTCTTGAATTCATTTTCACTTATCTCCGTAGCAGGTATACCCGTCCATATCTCTATGACCTTTGCTATATCCTCCTCTGTAAGCTCTACAGCGTTACATTCGGGTTCAAGCTCGTGAAGGCGGTCTGCAAGCTTCATCTCCTTGGATTTTATCTTAGCTATGCGCTCGTAAGATTTTTGAGCGCTATTATCATCAGTAGCGGGCTCTGCCTCGATCGCTTCTCTTTCCTCCTTAAGTGCCAGAAGATCTTCACGTATCTGTTGAGTTTCGTTAAGTGCAGGGCTTGTAAGCGAAAGATTTGCGGCAGCTTCGTCAAGCAGGTCTATTGCCTTATCGGGCAGGTATCTATCTGTTATATATCGTTCCGAAAGAACTACAGCGCGGCTTGCCACGTATTCAGATATCCTTATAGAATGAAAATTCTCATAATAATGTTTTATTCCCTCAAGCATTTTTATGCTTTCCTCTATAGATGGCTCTAGTACGCTTACAGGCTGGAATCGTCTCTCAAGCGCGGTATCCTTTTCGATATATTTTCTGTACTCGTTAAGTGTTGTCGCACCGATTATCCTTACCTCACCTCTTGAGAGT
>SVSF01000117.1 GCA_015064425.1 Oscillospiraceae bacterium
TTCGGAGGCATATTTTTTCTCCTTTATGCAAAGATGATAGCGAGTATTCCTACTACAAAGCAATAGTATGAAAAATATCTGAAGTTGGATCTCTTGGAAATATAGATAAGAAATTTCATTGCAAGAAGTCCGCTGATGAAGGCCGCCAGCATACCTGCAGCGTAGGGAAGGATATCGGCTGTTCCCACAATATCGTTTGCTATATCGGGAACCGAAAGGACGTTGGCGCCGATTATTGCGGGAATAGAGAGTATGAAGGAAAATTTTACCGCATATTCTCTGTCGTAGCCCTGGAGAAGGCCGCCTGTTATGGTAGAGCCCGATCTTGAAAGACCGGGAACTATGGCACACATCTGGCAGAGTCCCACAAGGAGGGCATTATGAGGTTTTGTATTTTCAATAGCCTTGTTTCCCTTCGAGAGCTTATCGGAGATAAAGAGTACGATACCGTTGAATATGAGGATCGCTCCTATTACCTTGGGATAGGAAGAGAGGATCTCCACATAATCGTTGAAGAATACCGCCGCAACAAGGGGAAGGGTAGCTATTATTATCATTATAACAAAGCGCTCAGAGGAACTGTAGTCGCTTAATTTGAATTTGCCTTTGAATACCTTGCCGAGCATTGTGAAAAATGCGGGGATCAAGGCGAAGATGTCCTTGCGATAGACTATAAATACCGCAATGAGGGTGGCAAGATGAAGAAGTATGTCGAATGTGAGATAGCTTTCAATGCCTTCCACTTTAAAAATACTTTGTGCAAGGCAGAGATGCCCTGAACTTGATACGGGAAGAAATTCCGTTATTCCTTGTATAAGACCGTAAAATACCGCCAGCAATATATTCATAGCTAACCTTCCTTACCATATGAGATATTATCCTATTGTATTATAATAACAAAAAACCTTTAAAATTACAAGAGCATGACTTCTTAATTTATTTTATAATAAGCTCTTGACAAATTTTTCAACATATGATATCATTTTGATATCAAAACAATAGGAGGAACTATTATGGAAGAGAGAATTTTAAAAGCGAAAAACGGTATGACCGTGCTTATATCATTTATACTGTCTATGATCGCCGCTATCGGTATGCTGGTTGGGGGAATACTTTTGACCGAGCAGGGAGAACAGATGGCAATAGGAGTTGTACTTTGTATCATATCGGGTATATGGCTTACTGTAGGCTGGATACTTTGCGCCGGATTTAAGGTGCTCAAGCCTCAGGAAGCGTTGGTTCTTACTCTTTTCGGTAAGTATACGGGAACACTTAAGGGCGAAGGCTTCTATTTCGTAAACCCCTTTTCTGTTGCGGTAAACCCTGCGGCTAAGACTTCTTTAAGACAGAGCGGAGACGTAAATTCCGGCAAAGAAACTACGGTAAGCGTTGAAGGTGTTGCGGTAAGCGGAGTTGTAGACAAGAAGATATCATTAAAGGTGATGACTCTCAACAACAACAGACAGAAGGTAAACGACTGTCTCGGAAACCCCGTTGAGATCGGAATCGCGGTAATATGGAGAGTTGCAGATACGGCTAAGGCTGTATTTGATGTTGATAACTACAAGGAATTCCTCTCTCTTCAGTGCGATGCGGCACTGAGAAATATCGTTCGTATATATCCTTACGACGTAGCACAGAACGTAGATACCACAGGAGACGGCGAGCCTGACGAAGGCTCATTGAGAGGCTCGAGTGAGATCGTTGCCGAGAGGATAAGACAGGAGATCCAGCAGAGGACATCCTTTGCGGGACTTGAGATAATCGAAGCAAGAATAACGTATCTTGCATATGCATCGGAGATAGCGGCGGTAATGCTTCAGAGACAGCAGGCATCCGCTATTATAGATGCAAGAAAAATGATCGTTGACGGTGCGGTAGGTATGGTGCAGATGGCGCTCAAGAGCCTTTCGGAAAACGGAGTGGTAGATCTCGACGAGGAGCGCAAGGCGGCTATGGTATCAAATCTTCTGGTAGTCCTTTGCGGAAACAAGGATGCCCAGCCCATAGTAAATTCAGGAAGTCTTTATTAAGGCATGAAAGAAGAAAAGAAACAGGTGCCCTTAAGACTTTCTCCGAAGCTTTACGAGGCTATTGCTTCCTGGGCAGAGGATGATTTCAGATCCTTAAACGGGCAGATAGAATATCTTTTGACGGAATGTGTCAAGCAAAGAAAGAAAAACGGGAAATACGTATCCGATACCATCGACGAGCCTTTTAATATTGATATATAAATCAAGGAAGAATTTGCATAAAAAATGTAAATTCTTCCTTTTTTGCTGTTATTTTGACTTTGATTTTGATAAAGAACTAATGTATAATATTTTCAAGAAAAGGAGGGGTGACAATGAAGATAAAAGCTCTCTGTCCGGTTTCAAAAAAAATACTTCTCGCCGTTTTGCCCTTTATCTGCATATCGGCGCTTTTTATGATATCTTACATAACTCTGGCAGACCCATATTTGCTATACGTTAAAAGGAGTTTCATATACAGTATATTTGAGCACATAGCCGCGAGTATATGCATTCTTTTCGGAGGTGCGCTTTTTGTGGATTATTGTTTTTATAAAAAGGACGGGGCATAAGTCAGAGCAGTTCGCATAAGATCTCCTTTGACGTACACGGAGTAACCTTTGCGTTATACATAGCGCTGATCAGCTCTTTTGCCCTGCTTGCTGAGCTCGAAACATCAAAGTGAAAGGAATATTCGAGATCTCCTTCCTCTTCTTTTATAATGAGGATGGAATAGACGGTTCTGAGTGACTTTCTCTCGGGGGAGAGTATTCCCTCCGTTTCAATGAGCTCATAGAGAAGTCGGATCTTGTTTAAGTCGGAGTGTCGTTCATCGGTGGTTATGGTATGCATTAACATGTTTTTGCCTCTCTTTTGACATGATTAAACTGATTATAGCAAGGCAGAATAAGTAATTAAACGCCCATTGTTTTCCACTTATTGGTAAAACGCAAAAAAGCAACGGTGATCTTGCAAAAATGAGCGCAATTCTATGGCTGACGGTGTTGCGGTGGAATGAATCTTTGGGTTTTTAGTGGACAAAACAGTTTTGCTTTTAAGGTAAAAACCATAACATATGTTTGTTTCGCATAAAAAAATATACGTTTTTTATATCTTTTCAACAAAAAAGATCGGAGGTCTCCGATCTTTTTAAAAAATTGGAACAGCTTACCGAAACGAAATGAAATTTTGACCTATCCGTATATCAATTCGAGGGCGAGTTTCCCCAGAATACTCTCACCGTTTTCGTCTTTTTTGTTTACGTAGGCGCAGTGTGAGCCGTGCATAATCTTGAGGCTTACTCTTTCGCCGTGTCCGAAATGTTTAAGCGTGGACACAAGGAGCATAGTCTGCTCGTAACGGTTTTGCAGATCCTTATCCGATACGACGATCATCATTGGAGGGTATTCCCGTGTGCCGTCAACGTGATAGAGAGAGGAGCTTTCGTCAACTATGATACGCCTTTTATCAAGTCCGCGTTCCCTCAGCACGTTATAGTGGCAGGTAGGCTGACCTGCATCGTGGAGGTATCCCGATATGTCGGAGGGAGCTATACCGTGTACCGAAAGAAGGGCGTCGTTGAAGCACAGCATCTGAGAAATATAGCCTCCTGCCGAGCTTCCTCCAATGTATATCCCGCTTATCTTGCCGTAGGAGCTCATATTTTTAAAGACCCACGAAACGGCTTTGGCGCTGTCGGTCAAAAAGTCGGGATAGCGGGCTGACGGGTATAGGCGATAGTTCGGAGCCACTACGGCAACACCGTGATCGGTAAGATATTCGTAAAGTACGTTCGCTCTTTTTTTATCCCCGCCCTCGAGACCGCCGCCGTGAAAGTAGATAAATACGGGAAAGCATTCGCATTGAGGCAGATGAATATCAAGATACTGCTTATTTTCTTCACAATAGCATACGTCTGCAAAGGTCTTCATTTTTTCCTCCTTAAGAGTCTATGCATCTAATATAAACATAGCACAAAAGGAGAAAAAATACAATCGGTATTATATACGGAAAATTCATTTTGCCGGATCAAGCGAAAGCTTTGCAAAAAAAGCAGCGGAGAGCCGGCTCTCCGCTGCTTCGTATGGTTTTTTCAGATTGCGGTGTATCCGCCGTCGATGGGAAGAATGACGCCTGTAACGCAGGACGCTTCGTCACTTGCGAGGAAGACAGCGCCGGCGCAGCATATGGAGCCTAAATTCTATGATTTTTTGCCGGAAGATTTCTGTCAGATTAATAAAGAACAATTAATATATATGTGGCATTTCCTGTCAGACAAGGATATTGCAGAGCTTTATGATGTTCCTGCACGTAAAGTTAAAGATCGTCGTCATGATTTTAATATTAAGCCAGTTACATCTGCTATTGATCGAATAGAACGTGAGCTATACGGACGAGAAGATTGGCTTGAGGAAGAATTAAAAAGCGTGCTTCCGTTTGAGTATAATAATGGCAATATTCCACATACTAACTCCACACCATTAAATAGTGAAAAGGAGTTTTTATATATGAAAGCAACAGGAATTGTCAGAAGAGTGGAGGCTTGTGTTATAATAACACAAATGTGCTATAAAGCCTTATTAATGCTGGGTTTTCAATGATTTTTTGAAGAAAATTTTTGAAAAAAGCAGTACATTTTGACCTATTCATAGCAAAAAGCATCCCGATTAGTTTCGGGATGCTTTTCTGTATTTTGATGGAGTGGTGTTTAAACTTTTTGCAAAGAAATCATTAAAGTTCCTTACACTTTGAAAACCGCTACTAAGAGCGATCTCCAGGATACTATCATTCGTGTTTTTTAAAAGTTCAATCGCAGATTCCAAACGGTAGGAAT
>SVSF01000118.1 GCA_015064425.1 Oscillospiraceae bacterium
GTTTTATTATGACTTTGACAGAGACCATCCCTTTACCGAAGAGGAGCTTAGTGCTCTTGAAGCGGAGATGAAGAAAATAGTTAAGGAAAACCTTAAGCTCGAAAGATTTACACTTTCGAGAGCCGAAGCTCTGGAGCTTATGAGGGACGAGCCCTATAAAATAGAGCTTATAAACGATCTTCCCGAGGATGAAGAGCTTTCTTTCTTTAAACAGGGAGAATATGTTGATCTTTGCGCAGGACCTCATGTTACCTATACATCTAACGTTAAAGCGTTCAAGCTTATGTCAGTTGCGGGCGCATATTGGAGAGGCAGCGAAAAGAATAAAATGCTCACCCGTATCTACGGTACGGCTTTTTCATCGAAGGACGCTCTTGAAACATATCTCAACCTCCTCGAAGAAGCAAAGAAGCGTGACCACAGAAAGCTTGGTAAGGAGCTTGGCCTTTTTGCAATGACAGAGGAAGGTCCCGGTTTCCCCTTCTTCCTTCCCAAGGGTATGATAGTTAAAAATACACTTATTGATTATTGGAGACAGATCCACACACGCGAGGGATACCAGGAGATAAGCACTCCTATACTTCTTAACAGACAGCTTTGGGAGACTTCCGGTCACTGGGATCATTATAAGGCAAATATGTATACTACGGTTATTGATGAGACAGACTTTGCAGTAAAGCCTATGAACTGTCCCGGCGGTATGCTTGTATATAAGATGGAACCCCGTTCTTATAAGGATCTTCCCATGAAGCTTGGAGAACTTGGACTTGTTCACCGTCACGAAAAATCCGGTGAGCTTCACGGACTTATGAGAGTACGTTGCTTTACTCAGGATGATGCACATATTTACATGACAAGAGAACAGATCCCCGAACAGATAAAAGGTGTTGTAAGAATAATTGACGAAGTATACGGTCTCTTCGGATTTAAGTATCACGTTGAGCTTTCCACTATGCCTGAAGATCACCTTGGAGACGTCGCTGACTGGGATATGGCTACAAACGGTCTTAAGCAGGCACTTGAGGAAATGAATATGCCTTACGTTATCAACGAAGGTGACGGAGCGTTCTATGGACCTAAGATAGACTTCCATCTCGAAGATTCTATCGGACGTACATGGCAGTGCGGCACTATTCAGCTTGACTTCCAGCTTCCTATGCGTTTTGACGCTGAGTATACAGGCTCTGACGGACAAAAGCACCGTCCCATTATGATACACCGTGTTGTATTTGGCTCAATTGAGAGATTTATCGGAATCCTTATCGAGCACTTTGCGGGTAAGTTCCCCACATGGCTTGCTCCCGTTCAGGTAAAGCTTCTTCCCATTACTGACAGAAATAACGAATATACCGATAAGATCGAGAAGGCTCTCAAGGCTATAGGTGTACGTTGTGAAAGCGATAAGCGTCAGGAAAAGACAGGCTACAAAGTTCGTGAAGCACAGCTTCAGAAAATACCTTATATGCTTGTTCTCGGTGATAAGGAAGAGGCAGAGGGCACAGTATCTGTAAGACGCCGCGATTCCAATCAAATGACTTCTATGAGCATAGATCAGTTCCTGGCTATGATCGAAGATGAGATAAAGAATAAAAAGTAATTTATAGAATATTATCCACAAAATACCTCTTGCGGAAATCTTTCGCAAGAGGGTATTTCATTTTTTGTATTCTGAAAGCATAAATTTATGTAAGAAGCACATTTTCTTATGTCGGAAACTGTTGTAAAAAGGATGAAAATCTGTTATATTATTTATATATAACGAAATTATATGGAGAATTTATATGCGAAGCTCAACGAATACCGTGTTTGTTAAAATAACCGCGATAGCGTCCTGCATTTGCTTTATAATTTCCTTGGTCATGCTGTCTCTTGTAGGGATGTACAAGCTTTCCGGCAAAAATGATCTCGGATCAGCTTTTTATGCATCGGCGGAGCCTTTGCCGGTCTTGCACGGAAATACCTATAATATTACAAATCCGGATAGTGAAGTCAGAGGCGTATATATCGCATCTATCGTTAATATAAACTTTCCTTCGGAAAAAGGAATCTCCGCTTCTCAAATGAGGGAGGAGCTTGATACTATAGTGGAAACGGTAATTGAAGCTAATCTCAATGCCATATACTTTCAGGTACGTCCTACCAGCGACGCTCTTTACGATTCCGATATTTTCCCAACCTCGTATTATCTTACGGGAGAAGAAGGATCTCCGCTTCCTTCGGGCTTTGATCCACTCGAATATATCGTAGAGATAGCTCATGCTAAGGGGATCAAGGTACACGCCTGGGTAAATCCCTACAGAATAACCTACGGCACTGCAGGTAAGCCCAATACGGACATAAATGCCCTTTCCGATAAAAATCCGGCGAGGCAGCATCCGGAGTGGGTAGTTCCGTATGCTGACGGAAAGTTATACTATAATCCGGGAATTCCCGAAGTGAGAGAACTTATAGTCAGCGGTATTGAGGAAATACTTTTAAATTACCCCGTGGACGGAATAATATTTGACGACTACTTCTATCCTTATCCGGTAGACGGAGCCGAATTTGATGATGCAAAAGAGTATTTGCTTTACGGACACGGAATGTCTCTAGAGGATTGGAGAAGAGAGAACGTAAATCTCCTTATTAAGGAGTGCTACTACGCAATAAAGAATATAAACAACTTCTGTACTTTTGGCGTATCACCCTTTGGAATATGGCAAAATGACAACGGAAGCAACGGCGGAAGCAAAACAAACGGTTTTGAAGGATATCATCAGTTATACTGTGCTCCTATAGCATGGGCTGAAGGCGGATATATTGACTATATATCACCTCAGATCTATTGGGAATTTTCCACTAATGCAGCTCCCTATGGTGAGCTTGTCCGCTGGTGGAATGCTGAGCTGTCCCAATATCCGGAGGTAGACTTTATAATCAGCCATGCAGCATATAAATCCGCGGACTATGCAGTTAATGAAATGCAAAATCAAGTGGAGTTTGCCAGAAGCGAGAAGACCTATAAAGGCAGTATAATGTACGGTTATGAGGCTATCTCTAAGAATGAAGGAAATGTTAAGGATCAGCTTAAAAATGTATATTCCGATCCTATAATATACACAGATGTTGTATCTAATAATGCTGAAGTCTATATAGAAAGCCCCGCTGACGGAACGGTTATTTCGGATGATTTTACCTATCTTATAGGGAAATGTGATCCAACGTATCCTCTTTATTTCAA
The DNA here is from genome assembly GCA_015064425.1 of Oscillospiraceae bacterium. The sequence goes on from SVSF01000118.1 coordinate 3,221, forward strand.
AGGAAGACCGGTAAGCTATACAAAAAACGGATATTTCTCGGTTTATACGGAACTTAAGAACGGGCTTAATACCTTTGAATTCATTCAGAACGGAAAAACATATACTCACAAGATAACCAAATCCAAGGTGGCGGCATCGACCTATTCTAAGATGGACTCGTTTGCCATTACATCCGTAAGTCCGTCGCAAAATTCGATCTATAGGGCAGGAGATACTGTAGAACTATCTGTAACGGCTCCTGCGGGATCACAAGTAAGTGCTAAATTCGGAGACAGTGTTGTAACACTGTCTCCCACTATAGACCCTCCTTCCGAAAGCACGTATATGAAGGAAGTGTACGTCGGGAATATTAAGCTTGATACAGATTATAGTGCTTATAAGATAAGCGACTGTGGGAGTATCAGCTTTACGGCTGTTCGCGGAAATGAGAGGGCAACAAAAAGCTCAGGAGCAATTGAGGTTGCCGGAAGCTCAGCTTTGATTTCCGTTGAGGTCGTAAAAGATGATGCGGAATTAAAAAAAGCCGTCAATAGTTGGTATTACGACGATTACTGTCCTACTGCCGTAGGTATGACTGACTCTGTTACGCGTTTTGTTAACGGATATTATCAGTTGCGTATGGGAGCTTTTGTAAGCCCCTCAGCCGTTATTCGTACCGATAAAGAAATACCTCTGGCAAAGTTAGGACATCCTACTCTAAAGATATATACCGAACGTACTTATATTGAGATACCGTGTGATGTTGCTGTGCCTGCAAACGGACATATAGAAGACGGAATTTTTGAGCTGACTTTATATAACGTAGATACTGATACTGCAAAAAGTTTTGTTATTCGGGATAAGGATATGCTTTTTTCGGATGTATCTGTTATAAAGGATAAAGAGAAAAGTTCGGTTACCTATGCACTCACTTTGAGAGCTCTTGAAAATTATTACGGTTTTGATTACGAATATAAAAACGGTTGCGTAGTTTTCACTTTTAGAAATCCGGATATTATTCCCGCTTCAGACAAGCCTCTTTACGGAAAGACCATAGTACTGGATTCGGGACATGGCGGAACAGATATAGGAGCTGCGGGAGCAGATCTGCAGGTACACGAAGCTCAGATGAACTATATGGTTGCGTTATCTGCTAAGGAAAAACTTGAGGCTTGGGGCGCAACGGTATTGCTTACAAGAGGTGCAGAAGAGACTCTTGATATTATGGACAGAGTTTCGTTTATAAGTTTGCTTGAACCCGATATATGCATATCCGTGCACCAAAATTCTATAGGATACGGTACAGATAATTCCCGTGTTCACGGAACGGTGGGGCTCTTTTACGCATACTCGGGGTATATGCTTAACAGTGCGATCTCCGATTCGCTTTCTTTCCGTATGAGCAGAATATTGCGTAGTACGGCAGGGCAGAGACTTGCTATGGTGAGAAACGAGGAGTTTCCTTCTTGTCTCATAGAAGTGGGATTTATGACCTGCCCGGAAGAAGTAGAGCAGATGGTATACGGAAATGGTATTGAAAGAGCCGCAGAAGGAATAGCAGACGGCGTTGTCGAAAACGCGG
>SVSF01000119.1 GCA_015064425.1 Oscillospiraceae bacterium
CGTGAAAATATCCGATTCTTTGCGGAAAACAATGCAATCGGTATCTTCCAGGAGGGACATAGCGGTTCTGAAAGCTTTGAATTCGGTGATCTGAGAGCGTATTTGCTTGCAAAACTTTATTGGAATCCTTATATGTCTGAAGAAGAATTCAATTACCATATGAATGATTTTTTGCAGTACAATTACGGTGCAGGTTGGGAATATCTCCGCCAGTACATTGAGCTTGCTCAGGATCTCAGCAAAGACAAACATTTTGGTATAGGTTTTCCTGTTGAAGTCCTTGCTGATTTTGTAAAAGTTAATGTCAATGAATCTTCCGCACATCCTGAAGATATCACGGTTGATATGATTAAAAATTACGAAACGGTTGATTGGACGAAATATTGGAATTTCTATATAGACATATCCGAACCTGTAATATTGACAGAGGGCGAGCGCCTTTTTGCTTTGGCTTATGAAGCTGCTGAAACGGAAGAAGAAAAAGCAAGAATAGAAAAGATTTCTCTGCAATTAGATTATCTGCGTTCCTATTATCTTGGACTGAAATTAGAAGCGGGAGAAGTGAAATTAGGAGCGGGAGAAGTCTCTATAGGAAAGATCGTTGGCAATTTCGTTCAGAATCATCCAGAGGAATTTACTGCGGATGAACAAAAGAGTTATAGAAGAGCAATTATTATATTTGCAAGGGAACAATCTCGTGCATCTTACGCTGAATATAACAAAAATATGCTTCTTGAAATGATAAAATACGGTGCGCCCGTCGTACTTCATATCAATAAGTATATTGATGAAGCACGTCTTGACAGTCTTAAACTTGAATATCTCCCCCATGATTGGTACGATTGATTTAATTAAATAAGGTTCTATAATAAATGTTGAGCATTACCCCAACATTTACTATAGAACCTTTTTAAATAAGCTTATAGACAAATAAAAAGAGTCGGTCAAGTGAAATGACCGACTCTTTTCTCCATTTTTAAAAAAACAAAAAGCAAAAGTTACCCAACAGAGTAAATATTTCTGCTTATTATTTCATCCTGAACGTCAGGATGAAGTTGTACAAAATAAGCCGAAAGACCGCTTATACGCACGATAAGGTCCTTATGCGCTTCGGGATGCAATTTTGCGTCTTTAAGATCGTCCACCGAAATTATATTCGGCTGAAGAGTGGGACACTTAAGCTGCAGACCGCTGCGGACAAATGCTTCAAAGATTTCTTCCGTAATTTTCGATGATGCGGGAATCATCATATCGAGCACCGCATTTCCGCCTCCGCACGCGGTATAATCCACATTATTCATTGAATTTATAGGATTGGTGGCATCCGGATCTCCCTTAAGTTGGCTGGGAGAGCAGCCCGGACTCAGCAGATCAAAATCACGTCTCCCGTCGGGAGTAGCACGCAGACCTCTGCTGAAGGTCTTATAGTGATAGTACACGAAAAGGCTGGGTAAATGTGTGCCTCCGCGGGCATTCTTTTTTTCACGTATTATATCGGATATATCCGTAAGAAAACGGTCTGCCAGAGAATCCACTTCCTTATCGTTGTGACCGTACTTGGGCATATTTAATATCTCTTTACGAAATTCCTCGTGACCTTCCCAGTTCTTTGCGAGAATTTCTATAAACTCCCCGAGACTGAGACGCTTTTTATCATACACATAGGTTTTTATTGCTTGAAGTGAGTCTGCTACCGTACCAAGTCCCATAACCGCAATGGTGGTAAAGTTATATTTTGAGCCTCCGTCAGCATAATCTTTTCCGCTTTCGATACAGCCTTCCTGCGTTGATGAAAAGAAAGGCGCTGTAAACATACGTTTAGTATAGTAGTGGCGTATATTCCGCTGATCTATCATAACGGACATAAACATATCGAGAGTATTCATAAATTTGCCGTAGAACTCTTCAAAGCTGTCAGCTTTATCAATGGGTCTTAAAAACTCGCTTCCTTTATCATAACGGAGAAAAAGATCGAGCAGTCGGGGTATGGAAACGTAAAGCGCCGCACCTTCGGTATGACCGCAGCCTTCTATCATTGTTTCCTGGCATCCTCCGTTAACGTAAGCGCGGGCATCGCGTATATCAACACCGCTTCTTACCAGACCGGGGATAATAACGTCATCGTTGACCAGTGCAAAGTTGTTATGTCCTTTAAGCATTACTCTTCCTATAAGCTTAAGATACTCCTCCGGTGAAGATGCTGAGCAACGGCAGTTGAGTTTGGGATTTATAAGACCGAGTCGGTGATGCTCTTCTATAAACATTTTCGTTACGGCATTGAATACGGGCTCCCCGTTTTCATCGCATCCCCCCAACTGTAAGCAGGTGCTCGTTTCGGGCCAATGGGAGTTTTCGACGTCAAATTTTATGTCCGTATGCATCATCCATATGCCGAGAAGCTCCCTTGCCTCTTCTTCTGTAATACGTCCCGCCGCAAGATCATCCTCATATAATTTTCCGAGCAAATAGTCTCCGTGTCCTAAGGATGAGATACCTATATTTTCAAGGTTGCCCATCATTTCACGGGCAAACATTATCATTTCAAGCCCTTCATAAAAGGTCTTTGGCGGTTCTGCGGGAACACGTCTTGCGGTCCTTGCGATCAAAGAAAGATATTGGCGTTCCTTTTCCGTTTTGGCAAAAGAAAGCTTTTTTTCTGCCGCAACAGCAAATTTTTCGGCAATCTTTATAGCAGCATTACAGCTTTCAACAATAGCCATATTATAATAATAGCCGTCACTTCCTACGGGAAATTTATTTATTTGCTCACAAGCTTCATCAATTATACCCTTAATTCCCACTTTAAAAAGCTTTCTGTAACCGACCGTGCTGTGGTCAAAATCAAATGATCTGTTTATATTACAGATCTTAAGCCCATCCTTATTTCCAACGGTTATTGTATCATCATCAAAAATATCTCCGAACTTATTTTCCAGATCAGCACAGATAGGATGCTTTTTATATGCCTCATCCTTCATCTTATGCCACATCCAAGTAACACCGGTAATATAGCTTGCACCGCCCGACTCGGATTCCCTCATCCGCAACTCATAGTAATACGGATTCTCTGCAAAGAGTATAGGCTCCGCATACTCCGCTACAAGAGTATGTATCCTGCTTTTTAAGAGCGCGGGGGGTGTGTCAGGATTTTCTTTATAAAATTCCTCCATCTCATCGTATACCTTGTTACGAAGTTTATAAAAAAGATTTCTTGCTTCAGTCTCTTCTCCGCCGTATATTATCGTAGCACTCATTGCATTATAATATTCGGTCAGAGCCTCTCTCGTTCTGTCATACATTAAAGATACCTCCATGACATTTTATCTAATTACAGTATAAGCCCTTGACACGGAAGCCGCAATAGTATATAATCTTTAATAATTGATTTTTTATGCTTTTTGGAGATGCGGAGCAAATGAAAATATCATATATTGACGTCAATAATTGGCAAAGTAACAGTTTTAAGCTTCACCGCGAGAACGGAATGGATGATTATCTTTTTGTGCTTTTTAAAACTCCCGCATATGTGTATTCGGACGGAAGTTACGTTAAAGTGGATATGGGAAAATGTATTTTCTTTGACAAGCATAAAATACAGAGCTATTATCCCGAAAGCGGGCTTGATTTCATTCACGATTTCATTCATATTTATCCCGAAAACAATATTGAAGAAATGCTGTTTTCATCCATCCCTTTGGGAAAAGTGATCGATCTGCTCGCGCCTCAGCTCATTACAGATATTATATCCGCAATAAAATCCGAAAAAGAGAACAGCTATTCTTCGTACAAGGAAGAGATACTCTCACAGCTCGGCATAGTGTTTCTTTACAGATTAAAAAACGAGGTCGAACATACTGTTACGGATTATAAAAAGCGAAAAAGCTTTAAATGCTTATATGATATAAGAGACGAGATATACCGTTCTCCCAATCTTGATTGGTCCATCGACGGTATATGCAAAAGGTCCTGCCTCAGCCGTTCATATTTTCAGCATTTGTATCAGGATCTGTTCGGCATTTCCTGCGTGCAGGATATTATCAATGCCCGAATAGATATGGCTAAATCCTTTCTGCTAAACAGTAATTTAAAAATAAACGAAATAGCAGAAAAATGCGGTTATAATACAACAGAACATTTTATACGGCAGTTTAAGAGCTGTGTCGGAATGACTCCTCAAAAATTCAGAAACAAATAAACAGCTTTATTTCATTTCTTTGATAGATATTTGTCAATGTATTTCTAAAAATCCCTTGACATAGACCATTGAGTAAAATATAATGATCTTTAAACCATATATTTTGAGATAATTGAATATAATTAAGGCGAAATAAAAAAGAAATAGAGATATTTGCAATGACGGAATTTTTATTAAAGATCTTCCTGAAAGACTGTTCCGACACAAAAGACCCGCGTGTGCACTCCTCTATCGGAAAATTTGCGGGAACCGTTGGAATAATATGTAACTTTTTACTTTTCATATTTAAGGCGGCAATAGGATATATGACCGCATCTGTATCAATTACCGCGGATGCTTTTAACAATCTTTCCGATGCTTCTTCTTCTGCAATAACACTTTTGGGCTTCCGTCTGGCTCAGCGTCCTGCCGATAAAGAACATCCGTACGGTCATGCAAGATACGAATATATTTCGGGACTTGCAATATCGGTGCTGATACTGTTTGTGGGAATTGAGCTTATAAAACAATCTATAAATAAGATATCAGATCCCGGAGAGCT
>SVSF01000120.1 GCA_015064425.1 Oscillospiraceae bacterium
GAGAATTCACTGACCTTTGCGCAGGTCCTCATCTTTTCGCAACGGGCGCGGTCAAGGCATTCAAGCTTACTCAGTGCACCGGCGCATATTGGAAGGGCGACCAAAATAACAAGCAGCTCCAGAGAATATACGGTCTTGCGTTCCCCTCAAAGGACGAGCTTAACGCTTACGTTACTATGCTTGAAGAGGCAAGAAAGCGCGATCACAACAAGATCGGCCGTGAACTTGAATATTTCACTACTGTGGATTCTATCGGTCAGGGACTTCCTATCCTTATGCCAAAGGGCGCAAGAGTTATCCAGACTCTCCAAAGATGGATCGAGGATGAGGAGCAGAGAAGAGGCTATCTTCTTACCAAGACTCCTCTTATGGCAAAGAGAGATCTTTATAAGATATCCGGTCACTGGGATCATTACAGAGACGGTATGTTCATCCTTGGAGACGCGGACGACGAGACAAAGGAGTGCTTCGCTCTCCGTCCTATGACATGCCCCTTCCAGTATCAAGTCTATCTCAGCAAGAAGCGTTCTTACAGAGATCTTCCCATGAGACTCGGTGAGACGTCGACACTCTTCAGAAACGAGGAAAGCGGCGAGATGCACGGTCTTATCCGCGTCCGTCAGTTCACGATTTCCGAAGGACATCTGGTTCTCCGTCCCGAGCAGCTGGCAGAAGAATTCAAGGGCTGTCTTGACCTGGCACTCTACTGTCTCGATACTCTCGGTCTCAGAGAAGACTGTTCCTTCCGTTTCTCTCAGTGGGATCCCAAGAGAACCGACAAGTATGAGGGTACTCCCGAGCAGTGGGACGAGGCTCAGGGCATTATGGAAAAGCTTCTTAATGAGAACCTTGGCGAGGGCAACTACGCCATCGGTATCGACGAGGCTGCTTTCTACGGTCCTAAGCTGGACATCCAGATCAAGAACGTATTCGGTAAGGAAGACACCCTTATCACAATCCAGATCGATATGCTTCTCGCAAAGAAGTTCGGTATGGAATACGTTGACTCCGATAACACAATGAAGACTCCTTATATCATCCACCGTACCAGCATGGGTTGCTACGAGAGAACTCTTGCGCTACTTCTCGAAAAATATGCAGGCGCGCTTCCTACCTGGATGGCTCCCGTTCAGGTAAGAATGCTTCCTATCGGAGACGAGCAGGTTGCATACTGTGAGGATATTGAAAGAAAGCTTACTGCTCTTGGAGTTCGTTGTGAGGTAGATAAGAGAAACGAAACTATCGGCTACAAGCTCCGTAACGCTCAGCTCGAAAAGCTGCCTTATATGATCGTTGTCGGTGCTAAAGAGGTTGAGAGTAACACCGTCGCTGTCCGCTCCAGAAAAGATGGTGAAAAGGGAGCTATGGCGGTTGATGAATTTATTAAAGAGCTTCTCCTTGAGATTGCTGAAAAGAGAAGATAATATCAAATTTACCATTTGCGGTTTCTCCCGAATGCAGATTTATGCATTCGGGAGATTTGTTTATACTTTTCAAAACTATTTAATAATAAAAAATAATTATAATATATAAAAATATTTACAAAAAAGTGTTTACAAAACAGGAAAAAAGTAGTACAATAATCTTTAGATATTAATAATTAGGAGAACTTCTATGTCAAAACCCATTTATAACAGAGTTTTAGTCAAAATATCGGGCGAAGCGCTACAAAACGGAGACAAATCCGAAATATTAGATTTCGATTTTATGGACAAAGTTGTAGACTCGATCGATAAATGCTTAAAATCCGGAGTTCAGGTTGCAATTATCGTCGGCGCGGGAAATATATGGAGAGGTGCTAGAAAAGGTGTCGGTATGAACAGAGCAAGAGCTGATCATATGGGAATGCTTGCTACCGTCATCAATTCCTTGGCATTGCAGGATGCGTTTTTACGTCACGGAATAGAAGCCAAAGTACTTTCTTCCGTTGAGATGAATACATTTGCGGACTTCTACACTCAAAGAGATGCAGATAAGTATCTCTCCGAAGGAAAAGTCGTTATTTTCGGAGGAGGTCTCGGAGCACCTTATTTCTCAACCGATACACCCGCTGTTGTAAGAGCTGCGGAAATCGGAGCGGATATGGTTCTCATGGCGAAAAACGTTGACGGTCTTTACACAGCCGATCCTAAGAAGGACCCTAATGCAAAACGCTATGATGACGTAACGTATTCGGAGATCCTTGAAAAAAACCTTAAAGCATTTGACCTGACAGCCGTATCCTTCTGCAATGAAAATAATATCGATTGCTACGCATTCGCGCTTTCCGATCCCGAAAACATTTACCGTGCGGTTATGGGTGAAGCAATCGGTACTAAAATGCATAGATAATCCATATACTTTATATACATAGAAAGGGAATTTTTATGAATTACAACACAAAAGACATCGAATCAAAAATGCAAAAGTCAATTGCATCCTACGAGACAAACCTTGCATCCATCAGAGCAAGCCAGGCAAATCCCGCAGTCCTTTCTCGTGTAACCTTCGACTATTGGGGCTCTCCCGCTGAAATCACCGCAATGGCTAACGTAAGAGTTGCCGATGCCAAGACCTTGGAGATCGTACCTTACGACGCAAGTACACTTAAAGCTATGGAGAAGGCGCTTCTTATGTCCGACATTGGCATTACTCCTACAAATGACGGTAAGATCATTAGGCTTGTTTTCCCTCAGCTTACAGAGGAAAGACGTAAAGAACTCGCAAAGCAGGTTCAGAAGATGGGTGAGGAAGCAAAGGTTGCTGTAAGAAACATCAGACGTACCGCAAACGATGATATCAAGAAGCAGAAGAAAGACGGTCTTCTTACAGAAGATGATGTAAAGAACGCAGAGAAAAGCATTCAAGACATTACCGACAAGTATATCAAGAACATTGATGCTATCACAACCGCTAAGGAAAAGGACATCATGAAGGTTTGATGTCCCGGTATTGAGTTAATAATTTAGATTAAAGCGGAAGATTTTTGCTTCCGCTTTAATTGCAATAATAAGACTGATAACTATTGATTCGGAGATATTATGGCTACTAAAGAAATCATTCAGGTTGATGAAAAATTAAAGCATATCGCTTTTATTATGGACGGTAATGGAAGATGGGCAAAATCGAGAAATATGCCTCGTGAATACGGTCACAAAAACGGAGCGAGAGTTTTTAGAGAAATAACAGAATACTGTCACAAAATTGGAATACAATATATTACAGTATATGCTTTTTCAACCGAAAATTGGAAAAGACCCAAAAAAGAAGTAGATGCCATAATGAAACTACTTGACGAATATTTAGACAAACAACGCCCGGAAAAAGCAAGCATCCGCTTTATCGGTGACATCAGCGGATTGGATCCTGCGTTACAAGCAAAGATCAATGCTATGCAAAAAGAGACCACAGGTCATGATCACGTACTCAACGTTGCAATGAATTACGGTTCAAGAGCAGAGCTTGTTAATGCATTTAATAAGCTTCAAGAAGAGGGGAAAAGTGTTATAACAGAAAAAGACATAAATTCCGCTCTTTACACGGGAGATTGCCCCGATCCGGATCTTATTGTTAGAACCGGAGGAGATCTTAGGATTTCAAACTTTTTACTATGGCAAGCGGCATATTCGGAATTGTATTTTACCGACACACTTTGGCCTGATATGACTCCCGCAGATGTCGATTTAGCCGTTTCTAACTTCTATTCGAGAAAAAGAAGATTTGGAGGACTTGACGCTTCTTCAACATCTCACAAATAATATATTAACACATTAAGCCCATTAAACGGCTGATAGATTGGAGTTTTCATTATGCTCAAAAGAATTATCACCTCTGTAGTTGCACTCGGGATATTCATTCCTGTGCTGTTTTTCAGTGAAACGTGGATCTTTCCAATTTCTATGGCATTTGCTTCCACCGTTGGAACTTGGGAAATGATGAGTTGCATAGGAGTAAAGAAAAGATTTTATATATCCTTACCGCTCTGTGCAGTAGCAGCGTTTATGCCCTTGTTCTCAAGATATGCTTATATCAATAACGATATAGGGCTTTATGATTTTTTAAAGCTCGCCGTTGGCATTGCGTTTATTGCCGCTCTCTACATTTTCGGTATTGCGGTTTTTGATAATAAACGCGTTGCAGTAAACGATGCAGGATTAATATTTGCGTCTTGCTTCTACATAATATCCGCATTTACTTGCTTAGTGCACATCCACGACAATATTCCTAACGGTAAATACATATATCTTCTTGCGTTTTTGTGCGCTTGGATCACGGATGCGTTTGCATATTTTGTTGGAAGATTGTTGGGCAAGCATAAGCTTATCCCTTCGATCAGCCCTAAGAAGACTGTGGAGGGCGCAATTGGCGGACTGGTATTCTGCGTTATTACAATGCCGGTATTTGGATTCGTAATAGAAAAATTCTTTAATCCCGACGGACTCTTTAAAGCAAATTATCTTATACTTGCTATCAGCGGTTTGTTTATCTCTATTGTTTCTCAAATCGGTGATTTGATCATGTCAGCGATTAAGCGTCACTATGGAATAAAGGATTACGGAAAGCTTTTCCCAGGACACGGCGGAATACTTGACAGGTTTGACTCCGTTATTGCTGTATCGTTGATCCTCGCTTTTATCTGTACGTATTTTAATCTATTTTTGATAATATAAAGGTGGCAAATATGAGTCAAAAACCAAGTATGATAGTTCTGGGATCTACC
>SVSF01000121.1 GCA_015064425.1 Oscillospiraceae bacterium
CTCATAGACAAGCTGGTGCCCCATATGCATAAGCTGGTGGGCGTAGACTCTGAGGATCATAAGGGTAACGGCAGTATAAGCAAGGTGTTGCTTTTCGTTACGGCTATCGCTATCCATAACCTCCCCGAGGGCATTGCCGCGGGCGTAAGCTTCGGCTCGGGCAACGTTTCGGAGGCTCTGGTGATCGCGGGCGGTATCGCTTTGCAGAATATTCCCGAGGGTATGGTCATTATCGGTCCCATGCTTGCCTCCGGAGTTTCTCCCCGCAGGACCTTCCTTTGCGCTCTTGCAACGGGGCTTGTGGAGGTCGTAGGTACTTTGCTCGGATATTTTGCGGTAAGCGTTGCGTCTGCAATCCTGCCCTTCGCGCTTGCCTTTGCAGGCGGAACCATGCTTTACGTTATAAGCGACGAGATGATTCCCGAAACTCACGCTCACGGAAGTCAGAGGGGAGCCACATACGCATTGCTGGTCGGCTTCTGTCTTATGCTTGTGTCGGATGTCCTTTTGGGCTAATGGTTTATATATGATAAACGGCAGTTTATGTGTGTAATTTTGAAAAAAATCTGAATTGTACTTGCAATGGCAAACTTTTTACTGTCAAAAAAACACTATATGTTATGAAAGCACAATTTCGTGTGCTTCGGAATAAGCGTATATGTATATTAGGAGACATTATGGAATTTTTGCTTATAATTATAACAGTAACTGCAGTTATTATTTTGTGGCCGTATGTTAGGATCTTTTTAAAGCGTCTCGAGATGGCAACCGAGATTTCAAAGTGCTGTAAAAAGAACGGCTATAAACTTATAAAAAATCATTCGCTTTGGATTTTTGGAAGTAAAAATGGGAATAAATGCGATTTTTATGTAGAAACGCCCAATAACGTGTATTCTGTAAAATTGTGGGGAATGCCAAATTATAAGACGAAATTGTGCTTTACTCAAGACGGAAAGTATTACGTAAAAGGCTATGGGATATGGTTACTTTTTGGCGGTCATTTCGTTGGCGGTACATCCTCTCGTCCAAGACCCGTAAGTAATTATGATTTTCGAAGCAATTTCCGTGAGGAATGGTACATAAAGAATTTTATCCCGGTTCTCTTGGTTAATCCGGTGTGTGCCGATATTATGAAAGAAGGTAAAGATAAGAACCTTTTGCCGGTTGTGTGGGGTGAGTCCGTAAATGGCGCCTCTATATATAAAATCACAAGGCTTATCGGTGAATTGGAGGCAAGACAATGAATGCTCCTTCATTCTTATCTTTATCTGAGGAGATCATTCCAAGGTTTGTTCTTGAAGATCTATGTTTTGATTCTGTATTCAGCGATAAGCTTTTAGAGGTGTTTCAACATCCGTGTACTTCGATTCAAATAAAAGAACGACAGGAATTTTTCAAGCTCCTTGAATGCTCCGAATATTTTGATAAAATAGCAAAGTTTCGTGCTTTACTCTTGGACTTTGAAAGAATTCATAAAGTCTTTATTCACTCTGACAAGAGCTTTTCTCGGTATTGGCTTTTTATTAGGTTACTGGAAAGCTACTGCGAAATATGTGACGCTCTTCCCGGTCTAAAAGGCTGCACGCTGACCGATAGGATCGTAGGATATTGGTTTGATTCCGAACATACGGTTATTTTGGACAGCGTTCGTCAGGATATTGCTGAAGCAGAAAAGGCTTTGAATAATGTATCTGAATTTGATATCATAAATGAAAATGCTCTTTTGTTGGCCCGGGATTACGAGAGTGTTTCGTATGAAGATAGATTTATATCCTTTGGCAAAAGAATAGGTCTTTCTCTTGAAAAAGATAATATGGCAGAGGTAGCACCTGTAGAGAAAGTATCTATAGCTTTTTCGTCTCTGTTTTCAAATGAATTACTTATTCTTGATGAAATGTTTGAAAAATATGGCGATCTTGAATTTTCTGCCCTATGTTTGTATATAAATGAACTTGCGTTTTTCCTTGAGATAAGTAGTTTTTACCGAAAAAGCCGACAGTATTTTACTTACTGTTATCCTGAAGTCTCCAACACAAGACAGTACGTTGCTGCCGATGCTTGCGATCTTCTTCTGGTACAAATGCAGTCGGAAGTTATGGTTCCCAACGATATTTACTTTACGGAGAGAGAAGCTTTTTGGTTCCTTTTGGGTGCTAACGGCGGGGGGAAGACTACATTTCTCCGTACCGTCGGAAGTAATCTTCTCCTGTTCTTATGCGGTTGTCCCGTTTTTGCAAAGCACGCCTCCATATATCCTTTTAAAGATATTGTGTCTCATTTCCCAAAGGCTGAAAGATTTACTGACACAGGGCGTCTTGATGAAGAGAAACTACGTGTTGAAGAGATGCTGTCAAAGGGGGGAGACGATAGCTTTTTACTGTTTAATGAAACATTCAGCGGTACTGATGATAAACGAGGCTGTGACTTCGCCATTTCTACTGCAAAGTCTATGCTTGAAAGGGGAATGTTCGGCCTTTTTGTTACTCATTTTCATGAGATAGAATATGAGAATTTTCATGTTTTGCAAGCCCTTGTTGATGCTGATAACAACAATACACGAACATTTAAAATTTCGCGTGCGGATAGGGATGGCAAGTCACACGCGACAGATATTCTTAAAAAATACGGTTTAGATAAGTATTCATTGGCGGAAAGGAGAAAATGAAGTGCCTTTAAGTATATTAAATGCCGAGCCTTTACGGTTTGGGCAAGTTGATAAACAAACACTTTATCGCCTTTCTCTAGATCGTTGTTTCTCTTATGTTTGTGCCGATGTTGAGAAAAGACAGTATTTTCTCGATACCTTGCAAGCGTTACCTATTACTGCAGAAAACGTACTCGCCAGGCAGGCTGTTATAGCTGACTTTGTTGCAACCCCCACCCTTTTGTCAGAGCTTCAACGTCTTATGTATAGGTTTAAAGAGTGCCGTGACGTTTATAATCGAATGAACCGTTACCGTAAGGGTAATATTACGGGCAGGGCAAATAAGAGTCAAGATGTGGCCCGTACGCAAATGCAGGCTTCTGCAATAGCTTTGAAGAGTTGCCTTCTTTTCGTGAAGTCCATTGGAGAACTGCTTTCTTCGGCAGAAGTAAAGTCTTCGTTACTCTCCGAAGTCTCTCAGGCTGCATTTGTTATATCTCAGGATGAAGAGTTTTTGCAAATAGTGGGTTTATGCGGAAATCTTGAAAATTTCAGCATTACTGATCCTGTTTGTGTTCGTGCAAAGGTAGGCTTTGAAGGGAAACTTGCATCGCTTGAACTGATTAATCGCAGTTACGTTCGTTATACAGACCCTAATTTGAAGTCCAAAAAGAAGCTATTCTCAAAAGCAGAGTCTCAGGCAATATATCCTTCCTGCAAAGTGGACAAAGATAATAGCCTTTTTTATCAAGGTCTTTTGTCTATGCCTTTCTTTTCTCTTTCCACATTGATGGACAGTATCAGCGGACAGATATTTGATATGTTTCTCAATATTGCAAACGAGCTAATATTTTATGAAGTCGCTTTGCTGTATAGAGAATTTTTGATATCTAAAGGTATTTCGTTCGTTAATCCGAGTTTTAACGGTGAGGCCAATACGTCTTTTGAAAATCTTTACGACCTTTTCTTACTTGCAACTAAGCAAAATGCATCAGATGTTATACCCCATAGTTTGTCTTTTTGTAAGGGCATGCAGGGTATTGTTGTGTTTGGAAATAACGGTAGCGGTAAGACGGTATTTCTGCGTTCCATTGGTATAATGCAGATCTTGGGACAGGCGGGACTGCCGGTTCCTGCCGAAAAGGCAATGCTGCGCTGTTATAACAATATTATGAGCCAATTCGCCGAGGGTGAAAGGGTTTCTGAGAACAAGACCGGACGTTTTGAACAAGAAGTTAAAGAAATATCAGATATGCTGGACTGTATCACTCCTGAGACCTTGATTTTGTTTAACGAGACTTTTCAAACCACTGCATATGACGAAGGCGCAGAAGGACTGTCATATATATTAAAGTTCCTTTCTTCGTATAAAGTGACGTGGATTTTGGTCTCACATCTCAGGCAGCTTGAACGTTATTTACATCCGGAAGAAGCTGCATATCTTACTACAACGGATAATTACGGCATAACCGAAGGAAAGCATATTGTGCTCTAATAAATCATTTTGATACCAAAAAGCAGGACCTATAGCGTAGTGCCCTTCAGGACACTACGCATCGAAACCAATCAAAGGCTCTCCCTCAGGGAGAGCTCCCGCGATAGCGGGTGAGAGGGCGCGAATATTACCCTCTCCGTCGGCTACGCCGCCACCTCTCCCATAGGGAGAGGCTATCAGCCTCCCGCTTGTTGTCTTTAATTAAGTCAGTGCTTGTCAAGAAAAGAGGACATAGAACGTAAAAACGCTCTATGTCCTTTTCCTGTCGGTAGGTATCGTATTCTATTGAGCCTAAAACTGTCCTTTAGAGTACAGCCCGATCGTTTGTATCCGCTATATTTGCTTTGTGGTATAGTCGCGATTTCTTGACTCGTGCTTTTCGTAATACCCGATAAGCTCTTTTTTATCGTTACGCAGCGCCACCATATACACGTCTTTGTTCTCTTTTTCCAGGTATACAGTA
>SVSF01000122.1 GCA_015064425.1 Oscillospiraceae bacterium
TTATTAAAAAGAATTTATCTAGCTTGTTTCTTACTTTAGTACTTTCTCTCATCACGTCTCCGTGATAAGGAATTGATCGAGTTTTTGTTGTACTTCTTTCTTCTGTTGTTCAATTTTCAAGGACCTTTTCGCTTCCCCCTCTCGCGGTCAGCTTTTATATATTACCACATCTTATCCCCTTTGTCAACACTTTTTTTTACTTTTTTTAAAGTTTTTTTTGATATTTTTTTCCTTCCTTTTTTATTATATATAAAGGCACAATTCTCTTTTAAAAATAATATGACATTATTTTTTTACTACAGTGTTGAAATTTTTTCTTCAATGTAGTATAATTTAAATTAATTTATATAATTCAAATGCATAAGGAGTATTTTTATGGCTTATTATTATCCGGAAGTTTCTCATACCTTCAGCGAATATCTTCTCATTCCCGGCTATACGTCACCCGAGTGTATTCCTGCAAACGTAACGCTCAGAACACCACTTGTAAAATACAAGAAAGGCGAGGAACCCGCTATTTCCCTCAATATACCTATGGTATCGGCTATCATGCAGTCTGTATCTAATGATACTATGGCAATTGCATTAGCAAAAGAGGGCGGTCTTTCATTTATATACGGTTCACAGTCTATTGAAGATGAAGCCGCTATGGTACAGAGAGTAAAGGCATACAAATCCGGATTTGTTGAGAGCGATTCCAATCTGAAGCCTGACAGTACCCTTAAAGACGTTATTGAGCTTACTAACAAAAATGGACATTCCACTATTCCGATAACAGAAGACGGAACGGCTCACGGAAAGCTCCTCGGTATCGTTACAGACAGAGACTACAGAATCAGCAGAATGTCTCCTGATCTTAAAGTATCCGAATTTATGACACCTTGGGATAAGCTTATAACGGCCCCTCTCGGAACTTCCCTCAAGGAAGCAAACGATATAATCTGGGATCACAAAGTAAATCAGCTTCCCATTATTGACGAGAACGGTAATCTTGTTTATCTTGTCTTCAGAAAAGACTACTCACAGCATAAAGAAGCTCCTCAGGAACTTCTTGACGAAGAAAAAAGATATATGGTAGGTGCCGGTATAAATACTCTCGACTATGAAAAGAGAGTTCCTGCCCTCGTCGAAGCAGGTGCAGACGTTCTGTGCATAGACTCTTCCGAAGGATATTCCTGCTGGCAGAAACAGACAATAGATTTTATAAGAGAAAAATACGGTGATACCGTAAAGGTAGGTGCAGGCAACGTAGTTGACCGCGAAGGCTTCCTTTTCCTCGCAAGAGCAGGTGCTGACTTCGTAAAGGTCGGTATCGGCGGCGGCTCCATCTGTATCACGAGAGAGACAAAAGGTATAGGACGCGGACAGGCTTCTGCGCTTATAGATGTGTGTGCTGCAAGAGACGAATATTTCGAAGAAACGGGTATTTACGTTCCCGTATGCTCCGACGGCGGTATCGTTCACGATTACCATATGACTCTCGCACTTGCGATGGGCGCTGACTTCCTTATGTTGGGAAGATATTTCGCACGTTTCGATGAAAGCCCAACACCCAAGCTCAATATAAACGGAAAATACGTTAAGGAATATTGGGGAGAAGGCTCCAACCGCGCACGTAACTGGCAGAGATACGACCTTGGCGGTAAGAGCAAGCTCTCATTTGAGGAAGGCGTTGACTCCTATGTTTCTTATGCAGGAAGTCTGCACGATAACGTTGAAAAGAGCCTTTACAAGGTTAAGTCAACTATGTGCAACTGCGGAGTTACAACTATTCCCAGTCTCCAAAAGAATGCAAAGCTCACTCTCGTATCCGCTGTAAGTATAGTAGAAGGCGGACACCATGACGTTACACTTAAGACAAGCGAAGGCCGCGGATAAATAAAATAACATATCAATTCATTTACTCATAACCCAAACATTAAAAATCACCGCACTCAATGTGCGGTGATTTTTAGCGTTAATAAAGCAATCTTAAGTGTCTCATTGCCTGCCGGATCGTCATTTCTTTTTTGATACTACTTCCTAAAAAGCTAAAATGCAATAAACGTATCAATATCCATTCTACCAAAATAAAAACCTCTTTTTAATGTCGTTAAACTATTCCCTTTTGGATAGCTAAGAGTATATAAAGCTTAGAAAAAATGGATTTCTAAAATATATCAGCAATTAAATTCGTGACAAAAGCATTGCAAGAATAAAAAACAGAAGCACTCAAGCCGGTGAATCCAAAGCACTAATCGCAGAGGATTATGGAATGACTACTTCTAATCACAATATATCACAAAATTCAAAAAAGTCAATAGAAAGTTAAATTTTCTCAGCAGAAAATCAAAAGCGCAATATTTCTCCTTTATAATGGACAAAAACATATAGTTCAAAAATAAAAGAGGATCGTTAAGACCCTCTTTCATCTGTTAAGACTAATTACTTTGTCTTGATATCGTTTTCGTACTTTTCGATCATCTTACGAACCATCTGGCCGCCGATAGAGCCGGCCTGACGGGAAGTTAAATCGCCATTATATCCGTTCTTGAGGTTTACGCCAACTTCGTTAGCAGCTTCCATCTTAAACTTTTCGAGTGCCTCTTTTGCTGCAGGCACTACAGGCTTATTACTACTGGACATTGTTTGATCTCCTTGTTTTTTATATCAATGAGCCGTCTTTCAGGCTCTGCTATTATTATTGTTAAAGCCGCGAAAAATATAAGTGGAAGTTTTTTCATAAAAAAACGCAGTTTTGAAAACTGCGTTTTATAATTATTCTCCGTATTTTGTAGGCATACGTCTCTTATGTTCACTGTTTCTGTGATAGCGGTCAATTATCGCCTTGTCTTTTTCTTCAGCCACGCCTTCAACGATGTATCTGTCTATTGCGGCATAGCTTACACCCATCTCCTGCTCGTCAGTCTGTCCT
The DNA here is from genome assembly GCA_015064425.1 of Oscillospiraceae bacterium. Next base: position 2,915 of record SVSF01000122.1, read on the forward strand.
TCAAACAGTCCTGCCGATGGAGCTTTCTTTATAATGTTTTCGGGAGCGTTAAGATACCGCAAAAACTCGTAAACTTCCGTTACGGTAAGATCTGCAATAGGGTCGAAGTCATAAGCTCCGTCTCCCCATTTTGTAAAATATCCCATATATATCTCGCTACGGTTTCCTGTACCCGCAACAAGTCGGTTTTCCGCAGCAGCAACCGCATAAACACTTATCATTCTGAGTCTGGGTGCTATGTTTGACACAGCCTGAGAATTAAGCTCACAAATAGAGGACAATACCTCCATCTCTTTTTCCTTCACAGGAGTAATGTCAAGGACTCTGGATTCGATACCGAATTGTGAGCAAAGCGCCTCTCCGTCGTCCTTATCTTCTCCGAAATTGCGTTTTGAACTGCAAGGCATAATGATACCGACAGTATCCTCGCAAGCAGCCTTACAAAGTATTCCCACGAGAGCGCAATCCTTTCCGCCGCTGTTCCCAAAAACTATTCCCTTTGCACCGGAAGTTTTTAACAACTTTCTTATAAATTCCACTCTGTTTTCAAATTCTATTTTATAATCTCTCATCCTAATAGCCTTTCAAAGGATCCTTAAAGTTCATCAAGAAGAGCCTTGATCTCTTCCTTAGTAAATACGTAAGTCCGTCCGCAAAATTTGCACTTTGTTTCTATATCTTTTCCTTCTTCATACATCTCGGAAAGTTCATCTTTTCCGAGACTTATAAGAGCTTTAGCATATCTTTCTTTACCACAATCACATTCATAGCCTACCTCTATCTGATCGAATACGTCGTACTCGATATCTTTAAGCACAGTGTCTATTATGTCGGATGCGCTAAATCCTTTTGCCATCATAGCGGAAATAGGCTCCATTTGAGATACGTTTCTTTCAATAATGTCAACAAGCTCACCGTCAAATCCGGGCATAAGCTGAAGAAGGAAGCCGCCTGCGGCAGTACAGTTTACCTCTGTATCAACCCTTACCCCAAGTGCACATACCGTCGGAGTCTGTTCGCTTGTGGCAAAGTAATTGGTCATATCCTCAGCGATCTCACCGCTTATAATAGGTGCCAAACTTACATAGGGCTCACCGCCTCCTATATCTCTTATTACATATACCGTGCCTCTGCCAATAGCACCGCCTACATCAAGCTTTCCTTTAGAGTTGGGGGGAAGCTCAACACTCGTATCATCGGCATATCCCTTTACGTTTCCCGCATAATCCGCCGTACACGTAACAGCGCCTGCGGGACCGTCTCCGTTAAACTTGACGGTAATTATATCGTTCTTATCTTTAAGAAGACTTCCCATCATAGAAGTAACCGTAAGACATCTTCCGAGAGCGGCAGTCATGGTTTTTGATGTATTGTGATATTTATGAGCGGAGCGCACGATTTCAGTAGAATCGATAAGTATAAGCCTTGCGCTTCCGTCGCGGGTCATTACCCTTGTTATAAGTGATCTGTTATCTTTCATTTTCATTCCGTTTCTTTTTATTTAAGTACTATAAGCTCAAAAATATGTTTGAGATAGCTTCCGCTTATATTTGCAAAAGTATCTTTGTAGTTAAAGCTTTGCGTTTTTCCGTTGTGACTTGTATAGCAATATTTAGCTTGTCTTGAATAATATTCCATTAC
>SVSF01000005.1 GCA_015064425.1 Oscillospiraceae bacterium
GTGAAAATGATAGATGTCCGCCCGCTGAGCGAGCGCGGCGCGGTACATGGCCAGAGCCGAGCGGGTCATGCGCTCCACGCGCGAGCGGGGCTTTTCATCGACGACGGAACGGATGTGCACGCCGTCAACGGTCTCCTCCGGCAGGCCGTCGGGGAAAAATTCGGCCACCGCCCGCCTTATCCAGACGTCGACGGGGAAGCACTCCAGCCGGTAAAAGCCGAACAGCAGAGCGCATGCCGCTACCTTCGGTCCTATTCCTTTTATTCCCATAAGAGCCTTTGCCGCCTCGTCGGTAGAAAGCTCGTTCAGAGACGAAAGCTCCATTTCACCGCAGGAAAGCTTCCTTGCGGCGTCGTATATATATTTTGCGCGGAAGCCCGTACGGAGAGCAAAGATAGCCTCTTCACCCGCCTCGTAAAGCACTTTCGGAGAAGGGAAAGAATATTCTCTTCGAAGAGTTCCGTCCTCTTCCGTAACGTCTATGGGCTCACCGTATTTTGCACACATTTCCCTTATTATCTTTTTAATGCGGGGAATATTGTTGTTTTGCGATATTATGAAGGAACAGACCGCCTCCCAGCTATCCTGCCTCAGTATCCTTATACCGTGGCCGAGAGCTATAGCTTCGTTTATCACTTCGCCGAAGCGCTGTGAGACCTCCTCTTTTATAGCTTCATAGTCCGTTTCCAGAGCAAGGAAGTCTTTCCATATATTTTCGTACTCTTCAAGCGTTGTACCGTGAAGTATAATAGTATCCTCACAGGGTTGTGATATCTTAAGGTACCTGCCGAAAGCCACTCCCTCAACGGTATGCTCTCCGCAGGGCTCAAAGCGAAAGCATTGCCCGCAGTCAAATATCTGGTCTACCGAATAGTCACCTATTCCTCTTACGACCACGTCATTATTTATTTGTTCAGTAACAAGAGCCATTTTACACCTCATAAAAACTTATTAGCGAAAGGATCCTTCCGATGATAGAAAAAATATATACCATACCCGTAAACGAAGCCTTTGACGAATGCATAGAGCGTCCGGAATACGGATGTCCCTTCTGCCGCCTTATAAGCAAGACAGAGGCAAACGAGATCAGCGCCGCTCTGGGTGCCGCAATGATGGAGCCCGATACAAGAATAAAAATGAACGAGCAGGGCTTCTGCGGAAGGCATCTCTCCCAAATGCTTGAGGGAGGAAACAAGCTGAGCCTCGCTCTTATACTCGAAAGCCATATGGCAGAGGTATATAAGGAACTTGAAAAGGACAAAGGCCTCGGTGCACTTCTTCACGGAGGAGCGGGCAACGGCAGCCTAAAAGCGTTGGAAAGAAGAGAGGACAGCTGTTATGTTTGCGGACGCATAAACTTTACCTTCAATAAATTTCTGTCAAATTCCGTACTCCTTTGGGAAACCGAAAGGGAATTCCGTGAAAAACTGAAAGCTCAGCCCTATATCTGTTTAACTCATTATAAACAACTTCTTGAAATTGGTCAACGGGAACTTAAGAAAAAAAGTTTCTCGGATTTTTACGCAGATCTTTCAAAGCCTGTTCTGTCTTATTTTGAAGCGTTAAGAGAAGACGTTACCTTCTTTACAAAAAAGTTCGACTACCGTTATGCGGACGAACCCTGGGGCACCGCTAAGGATTCCGTTGAAAGAGCGGTAAAATTTTTAAAGGGCGACTGTTCCCAAAAGCTTAAATAAGATATGCTTATCATTGACAAAATACCGAGTTTTATGGTAGAATTACAGTGTATATAAATTTTTAAGTCGGAGTCGGGAGGTTCGTATGGCAAGATGTAAAATTATAATGATTACGTCGTGCAAAGGCGGAGTAGGTAAATCCACCTTTGCGGCAAACCTTTCCATGACTCTTGCTCTTATGGGTAAGAAGACTATGGTCATCGACTGTGACTTCGGAATGAGATCGCTTGATCTCATAATGGGACTCGAAAGCAATATCATCTACGATATTTGCGACGTGGTCAACAGAGATATTCCATTTGAAAAGGCGCTGGTGCGCGACGAAAGGAGCGAAAAGCTCTTCTTCTGCGCATCCCCTTACAGATATGAAGAAAAGATGGATCCTGAAAAGTTCAAGAGCTATATTGAAGATGCTGCTTCTTCTCTGGGCTTCGATTACGTTATTATCGATACTCCCGGAGGTTTCGGAGAACCTATCGACCTTGCCTGCACGGTAGCGAATCAAGCAATAATACTTACCACCTATCAGCCCTCGCCTATGCGGGCCGCAGAACGCACAGGCATGGCTCTTGAGGAAAGAGGTATAAGCAACAAGCGTCTCGTTATCAATTTCTTCGACGAGGGAAGAGTAAAGAAAAATATCCAGCCGGGCGTTATCGATACCATTGATAAGACAAGGATACAGCTTCTCGGGATCGTTCCCGAGGATCACACGGTAGCGGAGGCTCAGGGCAGAGGAGCTCTCGTAGACTCTTTTGGTAAGACAAATACCGTAAGGGCTTATCTCAATATTGCCCAAAGATTAGACGGCTTCTCCGTGCCGCTTCTGTCAGGCTTTAAAAAGACAGACAGAAAAATACTTTTAAAATGAAACATCCCGCATGATCGCATAATAAGAAAAGGAGAAACAAATGGAAATAGCTATAATCGCAGATGACAACAAAAAAGAGCTTTTGGCGCAGTTTTGTACAGCTTATTCGGGTATTCTGAGTAAGCACAATATTTACGCTACAGGATCCACAGGAACCTTTATATCCAACGTTTCCGGGCTCAACATCGTTCCTTTGCTTTCAGGTGCCCACGGAGGACTTGAACAGCTTACCTCGAGAGTAGCTTACGACGAAATAGATCTTCTTCTGTTTTTCCGCGATGCAGAGCTCCATAAGGAAGAAAGAGGTTACCACTCCGAGCTTTTTCTTGCCTGCGATACGAGAAATATTCCCTTTGCCACCAACATTGCAACGGCTGAAGTGCTTGTAAGAGCCCTTGACAGAGGAGACCTTGACTGGCGTGAGATCGTAAATCCCAGGACCAACAAGAGAAACAATTATTAAAATCCGACAAAAAGCGGGCTTTCTGTTTACAAGGAGAGCTTCGTATAATATAATAAACTATCATTAAAAGCTATGAAGGGGAAGATATCCTTCGCTTTGTTGCTTAACAGAGAGGCTTCTGCAGGCTGAAAGGAAGCTTAAGCATCAGAAGGAGCGTGCGCCCCGGAGCTCGGTGTGTGAACATCCAGTAGCACATCGCGGCCTCCCTCGTTATCGGGAAAAGAGTTAAAATTAAAGTGGAACCGTGGATAATACCGCCTTTAGTCATAAGGCGGTATTTATTTTTTGAAAAGGAGACTCTTATGACAGGACAAAAGACAAAGAAAAGCCAAAAGAAGATAAACGGACGCGATATAGAAAAGCTCGTCCGTGTTGCCGTAAGAGAATTCGGCAACATAAAAGAGGAGATAGATCTGATAAAGGAGAAGGACCCGGCAGCTAAGAGCTCTCTTGAAGTAGCTCTCCTCTATTCGGGCTTCCATGCACTGGTAGCCTACAGGATCTCTCACGCTCTCTACGAGAGAAAGCACTTTTTCTCAGCAAGAGCCATAAGCCAGGCGGCAAAATTTCTCACGGGAGTTGAGATACACCCCGGTGCAAAAATAGGAAAAGGTCTGTTTATAGACCACGGCAACGCCGTAGTCATAGGCGAGACAACGGAGATAGGCGACAACTGCACCATATATCAGGGAGCAACCCTGGGTGGTACAGGTAAAGACAAAGGAAAACGTCACCCCACCTTAGGAAACAACGTAATGGTAGGCTGCGGAGCCAAGGTCCTTGGTCCCTTTACTGTAGGAGACAACGCCAAGATAGCCGCAAACGCAGTAGTGCTTAAGGAAGTACCCGCAGGAATGACTGCAGTCGGAATCCCCGCAAAAACCATTAATACCGGTGTAGCAAAACGCGAAAACGACAATATGGACCACATACACATTCCCGACCCCACTTCTCAGGAGCTTTGCAGACTGAGGCAGCAGATCGAGCGTCTTGAAAAGAAGCTTGAAGCTTTGGAAAAGGGAACGGAATAGGGCAATATAGAGGAGAAGAAAATGAGATTTTACAATACTATGACCCGCCAAAAGGAGGAGTTTACCCCTATTGACGGAAATAACGTTACAATGTACGCCTGCGGACCTACGGTCTACAACTTTTTCCATATAGGAAATGCTCGCTGCTTCACGGTCTTCGATATGCTGAGACGTACTCTCGAATATAGAGGCTACAACGTAAAATTCGTACAGAATTTTACGGATATCGACGACAAGATGATCAAAAAGGCGAACGAACAGGGAACCACCGTTAAAGCTATTGCGGAAGAATATATAAAAGAATATTTTACCGATGCTCAGGGGCTCGGCATCACTCCCGCAAGCGTTCACCCCAAGGCTACTGAAAATATTGCAGAAATAATCGCTCTCATTGAAAAAATAATTGAAAACGGAGCAGCCTACGAGTCCAACGGCGACGTGTACTTCCGCACAAAATGTGCTAAGAATTACGGTAAACTCTCACATATGAACATAGAAGATCTTGAATCGGGTGCACGAATAGACGTATCCGAACAGAAAGAAGATCCCATGGACTTCGCTCTCTGGAAAGCCCAGAAGCCCGGCGAACCCGCTTGGGAAAGTCCCTGGGGTATGGGCCGTCCCGGATGGCACATCGAATGCTCCGCTATGTCTTGCAAATATCTTGGAGAGACCATTGATATCCATTGCGGTGGTCAGGATCTTCAGTTCCCGCACCACGAAAATGAAATAGCTCAGTCGGAAGCTGCTACGGGAAAGACCTTTGTAAAGCTCTGGATGCACGTTGGATTTATAAGTGTTGACAATCAGAAGATGTCAAAATCTCTTAACAACTTCTTTACTGTCCGCGACGTTGCAAAAGAATACGGATATCAGCCCATCAGATTCTTCCTTTTGAGCTCTCATTACAGAAGTCCCGTAAACTATTCCGAGGATATAATCAAGCAATCAAAAGCTGCACTTGAAAGAATATATAACTGCAAGGATAATCTTGAATTCTATCTTAAGAATGCTCCCGAGGAGACCGGAGCCGCAGACAAAGAAAAAGCAGATGCCCTTAATAAGAGAAGAGAGCAGTTTGTTGCTGCTCTTGATGACGACTTTAATACCGCTGATGCCATCTCGGTAATCTTTGAACTTGTAAGAGATATAAATGCTCTTATTGCCGAGGGTGCTTCAAAGGATCTTATGCTTACGGCAAAAGAGCTCTTTGACGAATTCAACGGCTTGTTCGGATTTAAAAAGGAAGAGGCTTCCGTAAGCGCAGACATCGATATCGAAAGTCTTATAGCGGAAAGAGCAGAGGCAAAAAAGAGCAAGAATTATGCAAGAGCCGATGAAATAAGAGCTTTTCTCCTTGAAAACGGAATTATTCTTGAAGATACGGCACAGGGTACAAAATATAAGTTCCAGTAAGGCAATTTGTTAATTTTTTGTGAACTTTTGTTTCCCGGGTTGCAACATCAGAGTTTTATGATATAATAATCAAGCGCTTGTCTCCCCGAAGGGGAGAATGAGAACACCTTAAGCTCGGTCTTCGGACAAATGAAGCATATCTTACATGCTTTTTCACCCACCGATCGCTGAAGCTTAAAGGTGAAATAAAACAGAGAGGTGAAAGACAATGTTGAAAGAAGAAAAGCAGGCTATAATTGCCGCAAACGGCACACACGAGGGCGATACAGGTTCTCCCGAAGTTCAGATCGCGATACTCACATCAAGGATCAACAACCTTACTGAGCATCTCAAGAAGAACAACAAGGACCATCACAGCCGCCGCGGTCTTCTCAAGATGGTAGGTCACAGAAGAAACCTTCTTAACTACCTTCAGAAGAAGGATATCAACCGCTACCGTGCGATCATTGAAAAGCTCGGCATAAGAAAGTAATCAACAAGCACAGGGGCGTATTAACCGTACGCCCCTGAAAACTTTCCCAAACTAAGAACCAACAAGTAAAAGTCAACGGATTAGCAGTTAAATATCTGCCGGAGCAAGACCTGAAAAATCAGCGCGGCTTTTTGCGCAAATTCCGCATCCTTTGCAAAGGTCCGACACTTATTTAAGTGCTAAACCTGTTGACTGAAGAAAAAACAGGAGGAACACTATGTTCGAAAATTACAAGATCTTTAATTACGAACTTGCAGGACGTCCCCTTTCCGTTGAAACGGGTAAACTTGCAGGTCTCGCAAACGGCTCTTGCCTCATTCGTTACGGTGAGACAGTTATTCTCGCTTCCGCAACAGCATCTCCCAAGCCCCGTGACGGTATCGATTTTCTTCCCCTTTCGGTTGATTTCGAAGAACGTCTCTATGCAGTAGGCAAGATCCCCGGCGGTTACCTCAAGAGAGAAGGCAGACCTTCCGAAAAGGCTATCCTCACATCCAGAGTTATCGACCGCCCCATCCGTCCTCTTTTCCCCAAGGATCTGAGAAATGACGTAAACCTTAACCTTATGGTACTTTCCGTTGACCCAGACTGCTCTCCCGAGATCACGGCAATGATAGGCGCATCTATCGCCCTCTCCATTTCCGATATTCCGTGGAACGGTCCCGTAGCAGGCGTATTTATGGGTCTCGTTGACGGTAAGATCATCGTTAACCCCACCAGTGCCGAAAGAGAAAACAGCTGTCTTGAGCTTACCGTTGCGGGAAGCAGCAAGAAGGTAGTTATGATAGAAGCAGGTGCAAAGGAAGTTGACGACGACACCATGTTCACCGCTATCATGCAGGCTCATGAGGAGATCAAAAAGCTTTGTGAATTTATCGACGGTATCGTTGCCGAGGTAGGTAAGACAAAGTTTGAATATCCTTCCTGCGAGCTTGACCACGAAATGTTCGACAAGGTATTCGACTTCTGCGAGAAAGATCTTATGTTCGCTCTCGACACAGACGACAAAAACGTTCGTGATGAAAGAATTCTCCCTATCCGCGATGCTATCGTTGAAAAGTTCAGCGAAGAGTATCCCGAGATCGAAGCTATAATGGAAGAGCTTATGTACAAGCTCCAGAAGAAGATAGTTCGCCGTTGGCTTCTCGTTGACAAAAAGCGTGTTGACGGAAGACGTCTTGACGAGATCCGTCCTCTCGCTGCTGAAGTCGGATTCCTTCCCAGAGTACACGGCTCCGGTATCTTCACCAGAGGTCAGACTCAGGCTATGACTATTGCTACTCTCGGTTCCATCAGCGATGCACAGATGCTTGACGGTATCGATGAAGAAGAATCCAAGCGTTACATGCACCATTATAATATGCCCGGTTTCTCCGTCGGAGATGCTAAGTCCTCCAGAAGCCCCGGCAGACGTGAGATCGGCCACGGCGCTCTTGCCGAAAGATCCCTTCTCCCCGTTCTTCCCTCCGTTGAGGAATTCCCTTACGCGATCCGCTGCGTATCCGAGATCGTAAGCTCTAACGGTTCTACATCTCAGGCATCCGTCTGCGGTTCCACCCTTGCACTTATGGATGCGGGTGTTCCGATCAAGGCTCCCGTTGCAGGTATCTCCTGCGGTCTTATTACAGAAGAAGACGGAAGCTTTATGACTATGATAGACATTCAGGGTCTTGAAGACTTCTACGGAGATATGGACTTTAAGGTAGCAGGTACTCACAAGGGTATTACCGCTATTCAGATGGACCTTAAGATAGACGGTCTTACTCCCGAAATAATCAAGGAAGCGCTCGAAGTGACTCATAAGGGCCGCGACTATATCATTGACGAAGTAATCCTCAAGGCAATAGAAGCGCCCAGAGCAGAGGTATCCAAATACGCTCCCAAGATGATCACAATGAAGATCAACCCCGATAAGATCCGCGAAGTAATCGGTTCCGGCGGTAAGGTTATCCAGAAGATCGTTGCAGATACAGGTGCAAAGATCGACATTGAGGATGACGGTTCCATCTTTATTTCCGCAGTTAACCGTGACAGCGCAGATGCTGCACAGCAGATAATTGCAGGTATCGTATTTGAGCCCGAAGTAGGGGCTATATACAATGCAAAGGTAACGAGAATAATCCCCATCGGTGCTTTCGTTGAATACGCACCCGGAAAGGAAGGTCTCGTACACATCTCCAAAATAGCTTATGAGAGAGTTGAAAAAGTAGAAGACGTTCTCAACATCGGTGACGAATGTCTCGTTAAGTTCCTCGGAATCGACGAAAAGGGAAGAGCAAACCTCTCCAGAAAAGACGCTATGCCTAAGCCTGAAGGTTTCGTTGAAAGACCCGAAAGAGGCGAAAGACGCGAGGGCGGCAACAGACGTGATGACAGACCCAGAAACAACAACGGTGGACGCCGTCACGAGGATTCTCCCAAGCCCAGATACGAGCAGAAGAAGGCCGAAGAAGAGATAAAGGCTGTGCCCGTAGTTGAAGAGAAGAAAGCTGAACCTGCAGTTGAGGAAAAGACTGAAGAAAAGAAGGGTCTTTTCGGATTCTTTAAGAAATAATTGATTTCTGAAGGACAGCCTGAAGTACAGACTGTCCTTTGTTTTCTGCAAGGAGGTATATTATGAATAAACGTTTTCTTATTGAGCTTCACAGTCATACCGTTCAGGGAAGTATTTGCGGCAGAGGTGATGCAACGTTTCACGTTAAACACTACCACGAGCTGGGATATTCCGGCATGGTATTTACCGACCACTTTCTTAACCACGGATGCCGCGTACCTTCCGACATAAGTTGGGAGGAAAAGGTGGAGATGTTCTGCTCCGGCTACGACGAGGCGCTTGAATATGCCAAATCTATCGGATTCCACGCATACGTCGGATGGGAATGGGGATACGATTGCATCGAAGTTCTCACCTATGGTCTTGACAAACAGTGGCTTCTCGAGCATCCCGACATTAACAAGATTCCCGTTGAGCAGTATTGCGCGCTTGCAAGAGAGGGCGGCGCATTCCTTGCACAGCCCCATCCTTACAGAGAAAACTATCCCATAATCAAACTCGCTCCAAGACATGTTCACGCTCTTGAAGTACTGAATGCAAATAATAATGATTTTTCAAACGGACTTGCAGACCATTTGGCAGATGCGTACGGTCTTATAAAGACCTGCGGATCCGATAACCACAACGGGATACAGCATAAATATTGGGCACTTGCTCTTAAAGAAGAGCCCACCTCATACGAAAAGCTTTTGTCTCTTCTCAGAGAAGGCAATCACGAGTTCGTATTAAAATCCGACGAAACATAAAAAAGGCTGATAAACTCAAAAGAGTTTATCAGCCTTTATTTTCTGCATTCCTTGCACAACCCGTAGAATACGGTCTTTTCCCTGTCAAGAATGAAATCGTGCTCCGCTTCTATATGCTCTGCCACACCATGCATCTCATGGCATTCCATATGAAGGAGCTTACCGCATTCCGTGCACTTGAGATGATAGTGATCGTCTCTGCAATCAGGACACTCCTCCTTAAGCTGGTAGCAGGCAAGAGTTCCGTCATCTATATAGTAACGATGAAGCAGGCCTTCCTCACACATTCTGTCAAGTTGTCTGTATACGGTAGAAAGTCCTATACCGATGCCCTTATGCCTAAGATATTCGTATATCTCCGAAACGGTCGCATGTCTGTATCTGTTTTGTCCGAGATAGCTTTCGATCGCCTCTCTCTGTTTGGTCTTGTACGCCATATAAAGATTCCTTTTGCTTTTTTCGTCCTTTATTCTATCACATACTTCACCCTCTGTCAATCATTCCGAAAAGAGGTTGATACTGTTTGCCATGGAGTGCCATATCAAGACATATTGGAAGCGCTTTAAAATCGCTGATAAGAGAGTAGGGCTTCCTTTGCGGATCATCCTGATAAAGGGGTAGGAAATATACGTTCTTTTTTTCGAGCATTGCCCCTATATTTTTGAGATTTGCGGACAGAGCGTCATTACTGCACAAAGCAAGAAGGACCGGACTTTCATTTCTCAGCTGCGCCTTTATTGCCATAGTCACTGAGCTGTCGGTGATCCCCTGAGCGCATTTGGCAAGCGTATTGCCTGTGCAGGGAGCGACCACAAGAGCATCGAGCTTGATCTGAGGACCGAATTTTTCCGCCTCTACCACAGAATGAACAGGTCCCTTTCCGCAAATTTTTATTATCTTCTGTCTGAAAGCTTCCGCGGTACCGAATCTTGTGTCCGTGGAAAAAACTCTTTCGCTGACAATGGGCAATATATCGTGCCCCGCTTCTGCAAGTGTCTTCATCTGCTCCAAGGAGCGTTCATGAGTGCAGAAGGATGCGCAGAACGCATATCCTATCATATTATGCCTCCGAATAAATTATTTTGTTTATACAGTCGCAGATTATTCTTCCTGCGCTTACGGGACTGCAGATACCGGGCAATCCTCTTGCCTCTATCAATCTTATTCCGCAGTCGGCAGCTGCCTCTTTGTCTGCCCCTCCGGGGAGAGAAGCCAGCTCCAACAAAGTGCTTCCTTTTTTCATTGCGGACAGCTGCTCCTTAAAGAGTATTGTCTTAGGCACCGTATTTATTACAAGATCGTACCTGTGAAGTCCTTCAAGCTGAGTTATATCCGAATAAAAATAAGAACAGCTCTCAAGCATGGCAAATATTTCGTCCCGCCTTGCGTAAACCGTAAAATTGTTTCCGAAGCCGTGGAGTAACCGCGCAAGTGCCTTGCCTATCCTTCCGTAGCCCAATATTGCTGTTTTTGTATCTTTTAAGCTGGTAGGAAGCTCTCTTAAGATTATTTCGATCGCTGCCTCCGCCGTAAGCTGAGCGTTTAAAATGGCAAAATCTTCTCTCTTGGAATAGTCGTGTATCTTATTTGGCAGTCTGCCTATAAGCTCATCGACCTTTCCGCAGAATATCTCACTTTTCACGTCAATTTCTTTTAAAATGTCCTCGATATATATCTGTCCTTTATACGTGGGTGTATTAAGAAATTCTCCCTTACGGTAGGGAATTGGAAGGAGAATATAGTCTGCCTCCTTCAGATCATTTTCCACGTCCTCCGATATAAGCTCTTCGTTATCCTCGGTAACAGATCTGTCAAAACCGTATACCCTGCAGCCGTAGCCCTTTTTGACAAATGACTCTGCCGCGTGTATATATCTTTTATCTCCACCGAGTATAAGAAGCTTTTTGTCTTTTTTCATAGAAGCATCCTCCGCTCCGCTTTCCTTTCTTTATCTCATCCGAGTTTTGGGGAGCAAGACCGCTCCTCACTTTATTTTATGCGAATGTCCTCCGCTCTGACAGCCTTTTCTTTATTTATTGACATCTTTTCTCTTTCTGTTATAATATACTTATAAAACAACGCGGAGGTAAATATGCAGGAACGTACATATACAGTAAAGCTAAAAAAGATAATAGATGAATTTTCCCTTGAGACGCTTTTTGTTCCCGAAGGCGACGTATTGATCAGACGTTCTGACCTGAGCCGTCCCGGACTTGCTCTTGCGGGATTCTTCCAGCACTACGATGCGGATAGAGTACATCTTATCGGTCATAATGAGCACGACTATATAAACAGTCTTACTCCGGAGGAAAGAACGAAGCATATCCGTGATTTCTTTGCAACTTCTCCCGTAACCGTTATTTTTACCTCATCTCTGCCTGTCAGCGATGAAATTCTGGCTCTTGCAAAAGAATACAATGTTCCGATACTCCGTACACACCGTGCCGCATCTGAATTTATGGCGGCACTCATTGCTTCTCTTACTATGGCGCTTGCTCCCAGACTTACGATGCACGGCGTTTTTGTAGAGGTCTACGGCGAGGGTATGCTGATCCTCGGTGACAGCGGTATTGGAAAAAGCGAGACAGCCATCGAACTTGTAAAAAGAGGACACCGTCTTATTGCAGACGATGCGGTAGAGATCAAAAAAGCTTCGGCAAAAACTCTTATCGGCTCCGCTCCTCAGATAATCCGACATTACGTTGAGCTTCGCGGTATAGGCATCGTGGACGTCAAACGTATATTCGGTATGGGTTCTATCAAGGATGTTGAAAAGGTAGATATGGTCATTCATCTTGAGCCATGGGAAGAAGGAAAGCTTTACGACCGCTTCGGCCTCGACTCTCATACGGAAGAGATAATGGGTATATCTGTGCCCGAGATAACGATTCCCGTTCGCCCCGGAAGAAACCTTGCGGTAATTCTTGAGATCGCGGCTATGAACAACAGACAAAAGAAGATGGGCTACGATACTGCGGTAGAATTCAATAATAAGCTTATGGAAAGAATGACTAATCCCGAAAAATTTGAGGATGAAGAATAAGAAAAAGCGTTTTTGACCTATTGTCAAAAACGCTTTTCTGTTTTTTGAAAGGAATTTTAATCCCTGCAAACACTTAATTTTATGATAAGGTTTATGTCATCGGGCTGAACTTTTGCATCATGTGCAGCCTTATTTCGCTTTACTGCGCCGCACTTATCGCATTTGTAAACTATCATATATCCGCGCCGGGCATCAGTTTCTACCCTTACCGGTCTGAGAGTTCCTCCGCAGTTGCTCATTCTGTCACCCGGATTTTCATCAAGATGAAGAGAGCAAAGACATCTGGGACAGTGATCTCTGCAGCTTCCTCTTCCGAGAGGTTCTACCTTAAGTCCGCAGTTTGAGCACACGAATCCTTCGTCAATTTTTGTAAATCTTTTTATTTCCATAAGTGTCCTCATTTTCCGACGCAAAATCTGTGGAATATGTTGTTGACAAGCTCCTCGCTTATCTGTCTTCCGTCAAGCTCGGAAATATCTTCCATAGCGCCCTCTATATCAAAACAAGCTATATCCTGAGTATGCCCCGCTAAAAGAGCATCCCTTGCTCTCACAAGCTTTTCAACTGCCGAACGAAGGGAGGCATTCTGTCTTGCATTGGATATTACCGCAGTGCTTGAATAGTCTATATCGCCTTCCACAAAGAGCTTTTCGCAAAGCTCTTTTACCTTGTCCATACCGATATTTTCCTTTGCGGACACCTCTACTGTGTTTTCAAAAAGTCTCCTTATTTTATCGGTATCCGCTTTCTTTTCAAGATCGCATTTGTTAAGGAGAGCGATAAGGCTTTTTTCCTTTGCTCTTTCCTTGAGTATCTCAATAAAGCTCTCATCCTCTTCCGTAAGGGGAACGGAGGAATCAAAAACGGCTATAACGAGCTCTGCCTCTTCAAGCTTTTTAACGGATCTTTCAATGCCGAGACTCTCGACTCTGTCCTCCGTATTGTTTCTTATGCCTGCTGTATCGCAAAGATTCAATATTATCTTTCCAACCACCGCTTTTTCCTCAATAGTGTCTCTCGTTGTACCCGCAAGCTCGGTTACGATTGCTCTGTCTTCACCTAATATGGAATTAAGTACCGAGGATTTGCCCGTATTGGGTCTGCCGACTATAACAGTCTTTATACCCTCGTTTATTGCCTTTCCGCTTCTGTAGCTTGAAAGGAGCTTCTCTGCTCTTGCAATGATCTCAGATAGTCTTTCAAGAATCTCGGGAGAACTTATATCGTTCAGATCCTCATCGGGAAAATCTATATATACGTAGGCACTTGAAACAAGCTCTAAAAGTTCACTGTATATAGAATCTATCTCTCTTGACAGTCTTCCTCCCGTCTGTGCCGATGCCAGCATAAGCTTTTCGCGGCTCTCCGCATCTATAAGTTCAATGACCGCTTCTGCCTGAGAAAGAGACATTTTTCCCGCGAGAAAGGCTCTTTTTGTGAATTCACCAGGACCTGCAGGCACTGCACCCGCACATAATACCGCCTCAAGTACAAGGGAAGAAAGAAGTATTCCTCCGTGACAGCTTATTTCTACAGTATCCTCACCTGTAAAGGAGCGAGGACCCTTAAAATAGGTTGCCAGTCCCGTGTCAATTATTTTTCCCTCGTGAAGGATATTTCCGAATACCGCTTCGTTGGGTCTTATACTATAGCTGTCTTTACCGTTTACCGGGAAAAAAACCTTATCCGCAACGGAGAAAGCTTCCTCACCGGATATTCTGATCACCGCGATACCGCCCTTGCCGTAGGGTGTCGATATTGCGGCAACGGTACTGTTGTTCATTTTCTTTCCTCCGAAAAGTTTTTTGGCGTACGCATAAGACGTACGCCGTTATTTTCAGTATGTTTCTTCAAAGGACGTGCTTTCAGTATCGAAAAGCTCGCTTTCGGAAAGCTTTATTTCACTCTCCGCCTCCGAAGTTTTTTCTCCGCGGGGTCTTCTTCTGCGGCGGCTCTTGCTTTTGGTCTCTGCCTTGCCGTCATCGAGAGAAATAACTACTCTGCGGTTGTTCTCCACACCTACAGATATGGTGGTAACACCTTCTATATTCTGTATTTCGGAATGGATTATTCTTCTTTCATAGGGATTCATAGGCTCAAGAGTAACACTTCTGCGGTTCTTAAGCACCTTTGCAGCCATTCTGCGTGCAAGATTTTTGAGAGTCTCCTCTCTCTTGTCTCTGTAGTTTTCAATATCAAGGAATATCTTGGTATAGTTTCTCGAAAGACCTTCTTCTTTCTTGTTTGCTGCCAGATTTACAAGATACTGAAGAGCGTCAAGCGTATCTCCGTGATGACCGATAAGTACGCCTGCCTGGTCACCCTTTATACGGATAACTCTGCCGTCGTCCTTTTCCTCATCATCCATATCAACTTCTACGTTGAGCTCCATTTCCTTTACGACCGTCTTTACAAAGTTAAGCGCCAATTCAGCCGGGGTCTCCGAATAAGTGATTTTTACCTTGGCGGGAACAGCTCCGATACCGAGTATTCCCTTTTTGGGGCGCTCAACAACTTCCTTGATTATATTATCTTCATCAAGGCCGTACTGTTTTATACCGTTGGCGATCGCTTCTTCAACGGTCTTTCCTGTTACAAATACTTCGCGTTTCAAAAAAACACCTCTTATAAAGCTATATTAGATCGGAATCATCTTCCGTCTTCGTCATCCTTAAGCTTAGCCTTTCCGATAAGCTCATTTCCGCCTTCAGCGTCTTTTTTTTCAATAAGCTTGGACTCTTTCGATGTCTTTTCCTCGGAGGGCTTTTCCGTATTATAGTCTTCGTCGTCAATGTGGTGCAGAGATCTGGGTCTGGGTTTGGAAGGATCGCGTTCCTTTTCGGTCTTCTTCACCTTCTTGCCGCTTCCCATTATTTCTTTTTCAGCCGCTCTCATCTCTTCCTCGGTAAATACGGGATAGGGATACATGAGTTTTAATATGAACTGCTGGAGTGTTCCGAAAATATTCTGGAATATCCAATAAACGCCTACTATGGCGGGAACCTCAAACGTGATCCATACCGAGAGGAGAGGCATCATATAGTCCATCATCTTCATGGAGCATCCGCCTGCCTGTGCAACCTGCTCGGGCTGATAGGTAAGCTTTCTGTTGAGCTTCATTGAGAGGAACATAAACACAAAGGTAAGAATCGGAACAAGTATAAGCCAATTAAGAGCAAGTGAAGGTGTTCCTGCCAGATCTATTGGACCTACGTTAAAGGTAGGAAGCTTTTCAATAGTATCGTATACGGTACCTTCAAAGAGATGTGAAACCTTGTCAAATAGTCCGTTTTCTCTTATCATGGATATATAGTCTATCTCACTTGTCGCATTGGTTACAGTGAGTCCGTTCTCTATAAGAACGTTCTTTATAGATTCAACGGAATCCTTCGAAAGTCTGCAAATATAGGTAAGAGGTCCTCTTATAACGTAGTAGAGGGATATAAGGATGGGAAACTGTATGACAAGAGGAAGACATCCGCTCATGGGGTTGTAATTTTCCTTCTGATAGAGATCCATTATCTCCTGCTGCATCTTCTGCTGCGTTACCTTATCGGTCCTGCCCGCATATTTTTTTCTTATAGCAGTTTCCTTAGGTCTTAAAGCTGCCTGCTTTACCATATTTTTCTGCTGTTTGATTCCGAGAGGGAAAAGCAGGATCTTGGTAGCAAGAGCAAAAAGTATAATAACTACAAAATAGTTCGGTATAAGCGAATAAAAAAATCTTAAGATGTAGCCTAGACCCACACCTATAAATCCGAATAACGATTCCATAATTTCGAATCTTCTCCTTACTTTCTTGATCAATTATCCTTATTTCTTCTTTTTCTTTCGGGAACCGGGTCGTATCCGCCTTTACAATAAGGATTGCAACGCAATATGCGCCATATGCTTAATGCCGTTCCCACTATAATGCCCCATTCCTTTATCGCATCGATAGCATATTGGGAGCAGCTCGGTGTAAAACGGCAGCACGGCGCTTTCAAAGGTGATATATATTTTCTGTAAAGCCTTATGGGAAATACGGCTATTTCTTTTATATATCCGTACAGCTTCTTCATATAAGCATACCAAGCTCCTTAAAAGCCTTCTTAAGGTCTCTCTTTACATCACTGCTTTTGGAACAAAGAGATGCATCTCTTGCAACTATTACCACAAGATAGCCCTTTTTTACACTGTTCTCCTTACAAAGAAGTCTGTACCCTTCTCTCAGTACTCTGCGGCATCTGTTCCTCTCTACGGCAGTTTTTGCCCTTCTCGACACGGTTATGCCGAGTCTGTTGATCTTTTCTTTGAGAGGGTTTGCCGCCTTAAGTGCCTTTGCACGGTAATCGGGCAGTATATATACCACCGCAGTTCTAGTTACCGCCTTGCTTCCCTTTTTATAGGCTTTTGCGAAAAGATGGTTTTCCTTTAATGAGGTATATTTCAATGCTTCCACCCCGTTTTACGGTATATCTTTCCGTATTAAAACAAAAACCCCCGAGATCCTCGGCGGTTTTGTATCCCGACTTAAAATCAGTATGTGAGTCTTGCGCGACCCTTTGCACGTCTTCTCTTTAAAACGTTTCTGCCGTCAGCAGTAGCCATTCTCTTTCTGAAGCCGTGAACCTTTTTTCTGTGCAGCTTCTTGGGCTGGTATGTTCTGAGCATTGCCATTTTTGATTTCTCCTTTTATAGCATTTTTTATTTATTTCATTATTTTTTACAGACTCTCCGCGCAATTCGCGACGGTACTTTATATTATATACATATTTTTTTCGGCTTGTCAAGTATTTTTCTCCAAATCTATTAATAAAAAACGACATTTTATGCTTCAAATTATGGTACAATATACTCAAAACCCTTGATATTGATATTATTGTATGATATAATAATTTATATTATAATTATATATTATTTAAAATATAAAAGTCGTTTTTTTGAAAGGGAGGATTTTATGCAGTCATTGGAAGATATCTGGAAAATAGTGCTTGATCTGATGAAGCAGGAATTTTCGTCTACCTCTCTGAATCTTTGGTTCAGCGATCTTGAGCTGATCTCTCTTACGGACAGCACCGCAGTTCTTCTCTGTCCCAGTGAGTTCAAAAAAGGTCATATAAGCAGACATTACATACCAACCATAGCAAAATACCTTAAAGAAGTGCTGAATTTCGAGGTGAACGTGGAGCTTAAGCTCAAGACTGATCCCGAAAAGAAAAACGGGTTCTTCTCCGAAATGAATCTTCCCGAAAAGTCGGGAGACGGTGATGAGCCTTCATTCTATGAAAGCAAAAAGAAAAAGAAGAACCCCTTTAATTCCTCATACACTTTTGAGAATTTCATTGTGGGAAATTCAAATAAATTTGCTCACGCCATGTGTATAGCCGTTGCAAATAACCCCGGAACGGAATATAATCCTCTTTTCATTTACGGACCGAGCGGTCTCGGAAAGACCCACCTCCTTTACGCCATTACAAACCATATATCTCAGAATAATCCCGAGCTTGATATAGTTTACGTAAAGGGTGAGGAATTTACAAACCAGCTTATTGAAAACATAAAATATAAGTCTACGGAGAGTTTCAGGGAAAGATACAGAAAGGCAGATGTACTCCTTATTGACGATATACAGTTCATTGCCGGAAGGGTATCGACACAGGAGGAATTCTTCCACACATTTAATGCACTGTACGAGGACAACAGACAGATAATACTTACTTCAGACCGCCCTCCCAAGGACATAGAGCATCTTGAGGAAAGGCTCAGAACAAGATTTGAAAGCAGCCTTCCCGCTGACATCCAGCCTCCTGATTATGAGTTAAGACTTGCAATATTAAAGAGCAAGGCAGAACTTATGGGTCTCAATATGCCTCACGAGGTAATGGAGTACATTGCGAAGAATCTTAAAAACAACGTAAGACAGCTTGAGGGCGCAATTAAAAAGGTAAGCGCTCAAAGCTTTTTGAGCGGAGATCCCATAACGATAGATCTAACCATATCCTGCATAGCAGATATGATGACAGGCTCTGAGCCTATGAGTGTTACCGCAGAAAAAATACTTGACAAGGTATCTAAAAGATACGGTATCTCATCAGAAGACATAAAGGGAAAGAAGCAGACCAGGGATATTGCCAATGCAAGGCATATATTCATCTATATAACAAAAAAACTTACAGATATGTCATATCCGGCTATTGGAAAGATATTGAACAGAAATTATTCTTCAATGATATCCTCTTATAAACTCATTGAAGGTAAAATGAGTGAAAACACCCTGTTTGAAATAGAGATAGACCAGCTTGTTGCAGAGGTAAAAGATCAATAAAGCTCATTTCTGTTTTCAACATATACTGTTGAAAGTTTTTTCGGCATAAACAAAAGGAATTCTTAAGATTTCAACGTTTTAACGCCGACTACTACTATTACTGCTAATTAATAATAATAAATTATTTATCTTTTTATACGGGTCAAAAAGGATCCGTGCTATCAAAGGAGTTGAAAATATGAAAGTTACTTTTGACCGCGACATTTTGATGCAGGCAGTATCATCTGCTATGGGAACAGTATCAAACAAAAGCACTATCGCTTCTATCGAAGGTATTCTTATAAATACCGAGGGAGGAAACTGCATTATGTCCTCCTACGATCTTGAAAAAGGTATTGAGATGAAGGTTGAAGCGGAAGTAATAAAGGAAGGCTCTTACATAATAAATGCTCAAAAGCTTAATCAGATAGTCAGAGCTATGCCTAAGGGTGATATTACGATAGAGGTAGACAGCAGAAATATCACCAAGATATCAGCCGGAAGATCCGAATTTGAACTTCATGCTCTTAACGGATCCGATTTTCCGAAGCTTCCGGACTTTTCCGGAGATATCAGCTTCTATATTGCTCAGAACGTGCTCAGAAGAATTATACAGCAGGTAAGCTTTGCAATCGCTCAAAACGATTCGAGACCTGCGCTTAACGGTGCATTCTTTAAGATAGAGAATAATAAGCTCACGGTAGTATCCTGCGATGCTAACAGGCTTGCTCTTTGCGAAAAGGAAAGCGATATTACTGCTGAAACAGAAAATCTCAGCGAAAGCTTCATAGTTCCCGGAAAGACCTTGAGCGAGCTTATGAAGATACTTGACGATTCAGATGAAAAGGTAAGAATAAACCTTACGAGAAAGCATATTATATTTGCTTTTGAGAACAGCCTCTTCTTCTCCAGACTTATTGACAGCGAATATATAGACTATAACAGATTCATACCCAAGTCTAATAAGGTAGAGGTAAAGCTAAGCTGCTCCGAATTTATAGGAAGCCTTGAAAGAGCATCTCTGGTTACGGAGGACAGAAGTGTTGGACAAACAAAGAGCCCCGTAAAGCTTAATTTTACAGACGGAATACTTAACGTTTCATCTGTATCCGTTACCGGTAAGGTATCTGATGAGATAGCTATAGAAAAAGAGGGAGACGATATTGAGATAGGATTTAACTGCAGATATCTTCTCGATGCTCTGCGTTCATGCGAAGAAGAAGATATAAAGGTATATATGTCCACTCCCCTTATGAGTATGATAATAGGACCTGCAAAAGAAAAAGAAGGAGAGAGTTTCACATTTCTCGTCCTTCCGGTAAAAATGTAAATAGATGATATGCAACAGAATAAAGCTTTCCGATTACAGAAACGTCGGAAAGGCTGAAATTTGCTTCGAGCCGGGCGTTAATTTTCTTTTTGGTGAGAATGCAGAGGGGAAGACAAATCTCCTTGAGGCTGTCTATTTATTTGCCAGAGGACGGAGTTTCAGAACCTCTCACGACACGGAACTCATAATGCACGAAAAAGAATATGCTTCCGCAGAGCTAGAATTCACGGACAGAAACAGAAAACAGAAGCTGGAGCTCTACTATAATTCTCAAGGACAGAGAAGAACAGTAAAAAATGGGGTATCTATAAGCCGTATGTCCGAGTTTATAGGAAGCTTCAGAGCGGTTCTCTTTTGTCCGCAGATGCTTGGAATAGTTCAGGACGGGCCCGCAGCAAGAAGAAGTTTTTTGGATATTGCCATATCCCAGATAGATCCTATCTATCTTTCCTCGTTACAGAAATACAAAAATCTTATAAATCAAAGAAACGCCCTCTTGAAGGAATATTACAGTCAAAAAGAAGGCTTTGAGACAATGATGGATGTATTTGCGGAACAGATATCAGAATGTGCCGAAATAATTGCTCAAAAGAGACTTTCGTATACGGAAAGTCTCGACAAAAACGTAAAGCTCTATTTTGAGGATATGATGGGAGAAAAGGAAAGACCTATCATAAGCTATGGCTGCTACAAAAGCAAAGATGAATTTTATAAGCTTTTTACGGAAAATATTCAAAAAGAGATAAAATATGCCGTAAGCTTGTACGGGCCTCATAAGGATGAGCTTGATATAAAGCTTAACGGATACGACGCAAAAGAATTCTGTTCTCAGGGACAGCAAAGAAGTCTTGCTCTTGCTCTTAAGATAGCTGAAGGCGAGATATCAAAGGAAGTATGCGGAGAATACCCCGTATTTCTTTTCGATGATATAATGAGTGAGCTTGACGAAAAGAGAAGGTATTATCTTCTTAACAATCTGAAAAAGAGACAGATAATTTTAAGTTCCTGCGAGGATCAGCTTTCGGATGTTCCGAAGTTTTTGGTCAAAGACGGAACTTACACAAGAATTAATTAAGGGTAAATGCTATGTATCTCCACATAGGAAATAACAAAAATGTGAGAAATTCGGAAATAATCGGCATATTCGATATGGACAATTCGACAGTATCTGCCGCAACGAAGAAGTTTCTCAAAAACGCTGAGAAAAATAAAAAAATGGTGAGTGTTTGTGAAGACGTTCCCAGATCCTTTATCGTTACAGACGATAAGGTATATATTTCACAGCTCTCTTCTACCGCTTTGTCGGGAAGAATAAGATCACAGGAAAAATGATCAAAACGGGATATTCGAACTTATCCGATTTTGGTTTTACGAAAGGAAAAGCAAGATGTCAGTAAACGAAATTAACGGAACCTTGGAAGAGAAAGTATCGGGTGTGTACGACGAGTCGCAGATACAGGTACTTGAAGGTCTCGAAGCAGTAAGAAAAAGACCCGGTATGTATATCGGTACCACTTCAAAGGGAGGTCTTCATCATCTTATCAATGAGATCGTAGACAACTCTATTGACGAAGCCATGGCAGGCCACTGCGACAAGATCACTGTAACTATACACAAGGACGGAAGTGTATCGGTTCAGGATAACGGAAGAGGTATACCGGGAGGCATACACCAGAAGCAGGGAATACCCACTGTTGAAGTAGTATTCACCATACTTCATGCAGGAGGAAAATTCGGAGGCGAAGGCTATAAGATCGCCGGCGGTCTTCACGGTGTCGGGGCTTCTGTTGTTAATGCTCTTTCCGATTGGGTAGAGGTTGTAGACTGCAACGAAGGTAAGAGATATACCGAAAGATTTGAAAAGGGAAAGGTTGCAAGACCCTATACCTGTGAAGGAAATACGGAAGAACACGGTCTTTTCGTAAGATTTATGCCCGACCCCACTATTTTTGAGGAGATCGACTTCGATTATGACGTTGTCGTAAACAGAATGCGCGAGCAGGCATTCCTTAATGCGGGAGTAAGAATAGTAGTCAGAGATGAAAGAAAAGAAGAAAACAACGAGTCTGACTTCTGTTTTGAAGGAGGAATAGCTTCTTTTGTAGAATATCTTACGGAGAACAAGCATACTCAGAAGATTCACGACGTTATACACGTAAAGGGCGAAAAGAACGGTATGATAGCTGAGGTAGCTATCCAATACAATGAGTCTTACAGCAGTACTCTTCAGTCCTTTGCAAACAATATGAATACCATTGAGGGCGGTACACACGAGACCGGCTTCAGAATGGGACTTACAAAGACCCTTAATGACTACGGTCTTTCAAAGGGAATACTTAAAAATGCAGACGAAAAGCTTTCGGGCGACGACGTTCTTGAAGGTCTTTGTGCCGTTGTAAGCATAAAGCTTCCCGACGCACAGTTTGAAAGCCAGACGAAAGCAAAGCTTGGTAACTCCGCAGCAAAAACTCTGGTAAACGGAATCGTTTCCGAAAAGCTTAAAGATTATTTTGATGAAAATCCCTCTGTTGCGAGAAATATCTTGGAAAAAGCCATCTCGGCTGCAAGAGCCAGAGAGGCTGCAAGAAAAGCAAGGGAGCTTACCAGAAGAAAGGGAGTCTTTGAAGGCTCAACACTTCCCGGAAAGCTTTGCGACTGTCAGGAAAAGAGAGTAGATCTTACAGAGATATTCTTAGTAGAGGGAGACTCTGCGGGCGGTTCCGCAAAGGGTGGAAGAAACAGCCATTTTCAGGCAATACTTCCCTTGAGAGGTAAGGTGCTTAACGTAGAAAAGAGCAGACTTGACAAGGTCTACACCAACCCCTCGCTGATACCGATAATTCAAGCTCTCGGATGCGGCATCGGAGAAGATTTCGATATAACGAAGCTCCGTTACGGTAAAGTAATTATTATGGCGGATGCCGACGTCGACGGTTCACACATCAAGATACTTCTTCTTACCTTCTTCTTCAGACATATGAGAAAGCTTATTGAAGAGGGTCACATCTATATGGCTACTCCTCCTCTTTACAAGATAATGAAGGGAAAGCAGCAGAGATACGCTTTCTCCGATGAGGAAAGAGACAGTATAATAGCGGAGATGGGCGGAAACGCTGAAGCGGAAAGATACAAAGGTCTTGGTGAAATGGACCCCAGCCAGCTTAGAGAGACCACTATGGATCCCGAAAAACGTATATTGCAGAGAGTCGAAATAGAAGATGCTATACTTTGTGACGAAGCATTCTCCCTTCTTATGGGTGATGCAGTCGAACCCAGACGTGCTTTTATTGAGGCAAACGCAAAATACGTTGAAAACCTTGATATATGATCTGCAGTTATTTTCAACATATATAAAATAGTGTCAAGAAGTTTTCAACATCATGTTGAAAACTTCGGAACATACATTAAAAGTTTAAGAAAAAAATGAAGATGCAGAGAAATTTCTAACAAGAAAAAAGTACCGTAAAATAAGGGTAAAACTGAGTTTTTACAGAAAACTAAGACAGATGTTGAAAAGTTTTGACATATGTTGAAAACTATGTTGAAACTTATGTTGAAAATAAACTTTAACAGTATAGATCTTCAACATGATGTCAAAAAACTTAAACGGTAATTTCAGAAAAACAGGTGAAATAATGGAAAAAGAAAATTACGAATATAAAGACCAAAAAATAGTTGACGTAAACATGGAAAAAGAAGTAAAGAGAGCTTTCCTTGAATATTCCATGAGCGTTATTATGTCAAGAGCTCTTCCCGACGTAAGG
This sequence comes from Oscillospiraceae bacterium, assembly GCA_015064425.1. The sequence continues at coordinate 23,674 of SVSF01000005.1, forward strand.
GACGGTTTGAAGCCCGTACACAGAAGAATACTTTATTCTATGTACGAGGACCATCTTACCAGCGACAAGGCTTTCCGTAAATCTGCAACGACGGTAGGTAACGTGCTCGGTAGATACCATCCTCACGGTGACGCATCCGTATACGATGCTATGGTAAGACTTGCACAGCCCTTCTCTCTGAGATATACACTCGTCGAAGGACACGGAAACTTCGGTAGTATAGACGGAGACCCTGCGGCTGCTTACCGTTATACGGAGGCAAGACTCTCCAAGCTTTCAAATGAGATGATGGCGGATATCGAAAAGGACGTAGTTGATTTTATGCCCAACTTCGACAACCGTCTTAAGGAGCCTACGGTACTTCCTTCAAGATTCCCAAATCTTCTTGTAAACGGCTCCGTAGGTATAGCCGTAGGTATGGCTACGAATATTCCCCCTCACAATCTCGGTGAGGTCATTGACGGTGCTATCTATCTTATGGAAAATCCCGATGCCGATATTCCCGCTCTTATGGAATTTATAAAGGGTCCGGACTTCCCGACAAAAGCATCAATTTTCGGAAGCAACGGTATTTATCAGGCTTATACTACGGGCAAGGGACACATTACCGTTCGTGCAAAGGCTCACATTGAAGAGGAAAATTACCGCATTATCGTTACGGAGCTTCCCTATGCCGTAAACAAGAGTATATTGGTACAGAATATTGCGCAGTGTGCAAAGGACAAAAAGATAGAAGGAATAAGAGACGTCCAGGACGAAAGTGACGATATGAAGGGTATCAGGATCGTTATCCCTTACAGACATGATGTAAACGGAGAAGTAATTCTGAACCAGCTTTACAAATATACTCAGCTTCAGGATACTTTTGCTGTAAATATGCTTGCTCTTGTGGATAATGTTCCGAGAATACTTAATCTTAAGCAGATGCTTGAGCATTATATCAAGCACCAGGAGGACGTAACTACAAGAAAGATAAGGTTTGAGCTTAACAAGGCTATGCACGAGGCTCATATTCTCGAAGGTTACAAGATAGCGATCGACAATATCGACGAAGTAATTGAGATAATCAAGCGAAGCGAGTCCATACCCGATGCCAGAGAAAAGCTTGAAGGAAGATTCGGTCTTTCCGAGGCTCAGGCTCAGGCTATAGTTGATATGACGCTCGGTAAGCTTTCGGGACTTGAAAGAACTAAGGTAGAAGAGAGACTTATGAAGCTTCACGAGCTTATTAAGGAACTTAGCGAAATAGTTTCCGATGAAAGCAGGATCAAAGGCATCATAAAGGAAGATCTTCTTGAAATAAAGCGTAAATACGGCGATGACAGAAGAACAGATCTCGTTCCTTATGAGAATGAGATAATGATCGAGGATCTTATTGAACGCCACAGTTGTGTTATTACAATGACCCACGGCGGATATATAAAGAGACTTCCCGCTGATACCTATACCTCACAGCACAGAGGCGGTAAGGGTATTATCGGTATGAGCACAAAGGAAGACGACTTTGTTGAAAGAGTAGTTTCCGTGAATTCACATTCCTTTGTAATGATGTTTACGGATAAGGGTAAGGTATACACAAAGAAGGCATATCAGATACCCGAATCTGGACGTACCGCAAAGGGAACCAGTGTTATCAACGTAATAGATATAGAACCGGGTGAAAAAGTAACGGCTATGATATCCGTGACCGACTTCCCCGAGGAAGAATACCTCACTATGGTGACTCGAAACGGTATTGTAAAGAGAACGAGACTTTCCGAATTTGCCGTTAAGAGAAAGGGCGGAAAGATAGCTCTCAGCCTTGATGAGGGTGACGAGCTCGTATTCGTAAGACATACCAAGGGAAGCGATCATATTATAGTTGCTACCAAAAAGGGTAATGCTGCGCGTTTTGATGAAAACGATATACGCGTAATGGGCAGAAGTGCAAGAGGCGTTATCGGTATAAGAGTTAAGGATGGAGACGCTGTAGTCGGAGCTACTCTCGTTGACGGAGAAAAGCAGATAATTACCGTTACCGAGAAGGGATACGGTAAGCGTTCGTCCTTTGATGATTTCCAGTGCCATAACAGGGGCGGTAAGGGAGTATGCTGCCACAATCTCAGCTCCAAGACAGGAGATCTTGCAGGTATTGCAACGGTTGATGAGTATGACGACGTTATGATGATAACAAACGAAGGAACCGTTATAAGAACACCCGTTTCCGGTATTCCCGTATACGGAAGAACTGCAGGCGGTGTTATCGTAATGAGAACGGCAGATAACTCCTATATTGTCAACTTTGCAAGAGTTGCAAGAGAAGAAGATGCGGAAGAACTTCCCGAGACCGAAGGAGAGCCCGACGGAGAGGCTATTGCAGATGAAGCAGCCGAGCTTATCGCCGAAGCCGTTGAGGAAGCGGAAACCGAAGAATAATCCGGAGGAAGGCGAGAGATGTTGAAACGTTATTTGGCGCTTATTTCGGCAGCGCTCTTATGTACCTTCTGTCTCTGCTCTTGCGGAGAACCTGATGATGATCAAATTATAATCGAACAGTTCAAGGCGCTTTATGAAAGAGCCGCCGTGCTCAATGAGGCGGTCTACGGCATGGGCTTCCCCTATGAGGGTAAAGACAAGGCTGAGGATTATACGGTAGCCCATTACTGTAGGGTAAAGGAAGACTGTCCGTACGGAAACACAGAGGAAATGAAGGCGGCCGTAAAGGAGACTTATTCCTCGGGTTATGCCGAAGCCATAAATTCTCTGATGTTCGAAGGTATGGATTACGATTCCGAGCAGATACAGGGATTTCAGCCAAGATATAAGGATATAGACGGACAACTTGCGGTAGATATAACCTATGAAGGCTTTGAAATAACTACGGTCCTTGATACCGATACCGTAACGGTCAAGGAAAAGAAGGCAAAAAAATGTACGGTAGAGGTAAAATACACGGGCAGCAGCGGAGAGGGAACTCTTGAGGTGAAGCTCGTTAAGGAAAATGACAAGTGGCTGCTTGACAGCGCGACATACTGACGGAGGTAGAAACATATGGCAAAGACAAAAAAGACAGAAATGATCATCCCCACCGACGCAAGTGAAAAGAAAAAGGCTCTTGAGGGCGCTATAAGCAGAATTACGAAAGCATACGGTCAAGGAGCAATAATGAAGCTGGGTGAAAACGTAAAGATGAACGTGAGTGCCATATCCACAGGCTCGCTTACTCTTGACATTGCTCTCGGTATAGGCGGCGTTCCCAGAGGAAGAATAATAGAGATATACGGCCCCGAATCATCAGGTAAGACCACGGTTGCGCTTCACGTTGCCGCTGAGGCACAGAAGGCAGGCGGAGTTGCGGCTTTCGTTGATGCGGAGCATGCTCTTGACCCCGTCTATGCAAAGGCATTGGGAGTTAACATAGATGAGCTTCTCGTTTCTCAGCCTGACAGCGGAGAACAGGCTCTGGAAATATGTGAGGCTCTCGTACGCTCCGGCGCAGTCGACGTCGTTGTAGTGGACTCGGTTGCGGCTCTTGTTCCTCAGCAGGAGATCGACGGCGATATGGGCTCCTCTCAGGTCGGAGCACAGGCGAGACTTATGTCTCAGGCTTTGAGAAAGCTTTCCGCATCCATATCCAAGTCCAACTGTGCGGTAATATTCATAAACCAGCTTCGCGAAAAGGTTGGAGTTATGTACGGAAATCCCGAGGTAACACCCGGCGGAAGAGCGCTTAAGTTCTACGCTTCCGTTCGTATCGACGTTCGTAAGGGCGAGGTACTTAAGCACGGAACAGAACCCTACGGAAACAGAGTTAAATGTAAGATAGTAAAGAACAAGGTAGCGCCTCCCTTTAAACTTGCCGAGTTTGATCTTATTTACGGTAAGGGTATATCCAAGAGCGGTGAGATCATTGATATTGCGATAAATCTGGATATCATTGAAAAGTCAGGCTCTTGGTTCTCCTACAAAGGAGACAGGATCGCTCAGGGTAAAGACAATACCAAGGCCTTTATCGAGAGCAACGAAGACATTATGGCAGAGCTTGAGCAGAAGATACGCACTATGAGCGATAAGATCGATATGCAGGCAGACGAGATGGATCTTGACGACGACGATGACGATGACGATGGATTCGACATCAAGTCAATGGGTCTCGGAGACGACGATGAGTGAAAAAAAAGAGCTTGAGGCGGCAAAAAAAGCCGCCTTTGCCATACTTGCCTATGCGGACAATACGGAAGCAAGGCTGAAGGAGAAGCTCCGCAGAAAGGGTTTTTCGGAGCAAAGCATAGATGCCGTTACGGAGGAGATGCGTTCATACGGATATCTTAACGAGGAACGCTATATCAAGCGTGCGGCAGAGCGGCTTGCCAACGGAAAATATTACGGAAAGAGAAGGATAATTCCTGAGCTGCGAAAAAAAGGATTTGATTCCGAGCTTATTTCTTCACTTGATCTTTCAGAATTCGATTTTGAAGAAAACTGTAAGGAGTATATTTTGAAAAAATACAGCTCGTTTGGAGAAAAGGAATTTGCGGCGATGTTAAGGCGGGGATATTCCGTTTCCGAAATAAAAGCGGCTCTTCAAAGGATAAAGAACCGTAATAAGCAGAACTGAAAAAAGACCTACGAAATTGGCAAAAGCTTTTTCGTGGGTCTCTTTTTATATTCTACTATCTTTTTCCGGAAAAGTAGTCCGCAATTCCCATAATGCCCATGACTAAGAAGGCAAGGGCAAGGATAAGTGTTATTATCCATTTCGTCATATTTTCGCCGTTTAAACCTACAATAAGAGCTGCCGCTATTGCAAGGATTCCTATAACTGCCTGGAAAATCGATGCAAAAAGAGTTCTTTTGCTTTTCATATTACGATCTGCCTTTCGCTTTTATGGGCGGCCCTTTCTTTGTCTTGCATCATAAGGCTGATAAGGCGCCCTTTGTGTTTTCATCTCATTGAGGGGATTGGGAGACATTTTCTTTCTTGGGGCGTTTGCCGTTCTTCCGGGATCTGCCGCATTATTACGCTCGGGACCCGGCTTCCTTTGCATATTTGCTGCTGCCTCGGCTTTGCGGCGTGCCGCCTCGGCTTCTCTTTTGGCTTTTGCGTCTTCTTCGGCTTTAAGTCTTTCCTTCCTTCTTGCTTCTCTTTCTTCCAGAGAATTATGGTGGTTCTTAAAGTAGTTATCATCCTTGTAGTATAGTTTTTTCTTTTTAAGAAATCTTATACGGGCAACGGCAAGAACGTATGCAACCGCCGCAAGGAAGATCAAGAGAGCACTTATTTTAAACCAAACAGAGTTCACTATACGGAGAAGATATGCCAGAACGAAAAGATGGGCGTCGCTGTCAACGCTGTTTTTCGTTACCAGAGGGACTCTGGCGACAATATTATCCCTGTAGGTAACCGTTGCGGTACCTACAACAACTCCCGATGCTACGGGAGCTTCAAGAGATTCCGAATCAAGTATCCAATTTATTTTGACTATATCCTCCACCACACTGTCTGCCGGGAGGAATAGTTCTACGGAGCTTTGAGGCAAAAGGGTAACGTAGTCCGTCTTTGAGGACATGGTTACGGGTATCTCACAGATAATAGATGATGAATCAAGCACCTTTATATATGAAAAGTTCTTCTTTGCCCAGTTGAAAAGCTCCTTTGCGGTAATATAGGAGTATATATCTCCGGTCTCCGCATCGTATTCTGCGCCCATAACTATACAAAGATAGGTGAGTCCGCCGGTATACTTGGTAGCAACGAGGCAGCTCCCCGCTTCATTTGTGGAGCCCGCATTGAGCCCGTTTACCTCTTTATCCCTGTAATTGGGATTTATGAGGGTAGAGAGCATATAATTTTTGGTGTGTATATTTCTGCTTAAAGATTTATTGGTGGGCTCCATTGAATAGCTTGCCATGGATGCTATTTCCGCAAAGCGCTCCATTCTGTAAGCGTATACGGCTATCTTTGCAATATCTTCCGCAGTAGTTACCATACTTGGATTATGTATTCCCGTGGGATTGGTATAGTGGGTATTTAAGGCTCCGAGCTCTTTCGCTTTTTCGTTCATCATGGTAACGAAAGATTCTACACTTCCCGCAATGTCGTTGGCTAGTACCAGAGCCGCGTCGTTGGCGCTTCCGACAATAAGGGCGTGAATGAGCTGTTCAACGGTGAACTCTTCACCGGTTTTCATTTCGATGTGGTTTCCGCTTACTGTACGTATTACGAATGAGGGTACGGTAAGCACCTTGTCCATATTATCCTTGTAGTGCTCAAGGGCGAGAATACCCGTCATTAATTTTACTGTAGAAGCGGGATAGATCTGCTTTTGGGAATTTTGCGAAAAGAGCACCTGCTCGTTCTCAAAGCAGTACAGATAAGCCGCATCTGCTCTTGAAGTGTCAGGATCTCCCTCTGCGGAAACTCCAAAGCTTATAAGAGGCAGGAGCATCAGCGAAAGGAGCAGGATACTCAAATATTTAATTGTCCTTTTCCTTTTCTTCATAAGCTCTTCCTTTTTATATATTGAAATATTTTCTTGCGTTCTCCGCATCGTTTTTTATGGATTTCTGAAGTTCTTCTTTGGATGAAAAACGCTTTTCATCGCGCCACATCTTACAGAGCTCCACTCTTACGGTCTTGTTGTATACGTCTCTGTCGAGACCGAATACGTAAGTTTCCGCATTTATTGCGTCGCTGTCCTCAACGGTAGGTCTTTTTCCGATATTGGTAAGTCCGCAGTATTTTTCTCCGTCAATAAAGACTTCCGAAAAATACACGCCGTTTTTGGGGCAGATACGTCCTTCCGTAACTTTCTGATTTATGGTGGGGAAACCAAGTGTCCTTCCCAAAGCTTTGCCATGAAGAACGGGGGAATTCAAATAGAATCTTCTTCCGAGCATTGCGTTTGCTTCTTCTATCCTTCCGTCTGACACGTATTCTTTTATGAGGCTGGAGCTTACTACGGTATTTCCCAGCTTTACGGGTTCAATGACGGAAAGTGACACTCCTTTTTCCTTAAGAAGCTTTTCCAAGAGAGCAACGTCTCCTTTTGCATCTTTGCCAAAGCGGAAATCAAATCCGCAGACGATCGCACCGCAGCCAAGCTTATTTATGAGTATCTTTTCAACGAAATCCTCGGGACTCATATCTTTAAGAGAGAAGAAGTCCTCAAAGACGGCGGTCTCGATACCTTCAGCTTTAAAGGAGTCACGTTTTTCATCCTCCGTATCAATGAAGGTACCTTTATAATTCTGCTTAAAGGTCCATACGGCAGAGCGGAGACCGAGTTCCTTGGCTTTTTCTATTGCTTTTTTTAAAAGAGCTCTATGACCTATATGCACCCCGTCGAAAAATCCCAGGGCGGCAGAGAGCTTGTCTCCTCCGCAGGAGACAGGGTCAAGCTCTTTGTTTTTTATTTCCATATAAATCTCCGTTATTTCAGAGTACTTTTATTGCAAAATCGGGGCATACGGCAGAGCAGTATCCGCAAAGCACACATTTAGATGTATCGCAGACGGCTCTTCCGTCAATTATTTTAAGTGCGGATTGCCCGCAGCGGGATGCACATTTTCCGCAGCCGATGCAGTAGTCTTCGATGTGAAGCTTTCTTGTTTTTAAAGAAAGCGCAGTTTTTGCTTTTTCCGAAAATGCCCGCTTTTCAAAAAAATCAATATTGGCATCTACCTCATCCACGGTCTGCATACCGCAGGCTACCGCATCCACGGCTTCTGAATCAAGAACGAAATTGAAAGCTTCCTCGGCAGAGGAATAGAGATGACCTCCTCCGAGGGGCTTCATTGAAAAGATGCCTATGCCGCTTTCCTTTGCCTTAAGCATTGCTTCGTGCATCTCGTCTCTCGTTCCGTCGGCAATGCCGAGACCGGCCTTGTTGTATATCGGGTGTATAATATCAACGTCGAGGAGAAGGCGGAGTATTCCGTCAATGGCGGCTATACGGTGCATGGAGACGCCTACGGAACGGATAATTCCTTTTTCTCTCAGCTCTATCAAAGTGTCAAGCGCTTCCGCATGACCCCTTAAGGTATGTATGCTCTCTTGCTCATGAAGCATAAAAATATCGATATAGTCTCTGTTAAGAGCTTTTCTTGCCTCATCAACGGCTTCAAGAGCCAGCTCCTTTGAGTAGGCATAGGTTTTTGATGATATTACGGTGTCGTATCTCCCGCTTTTCCTCATAGCCTCTCTTATATATTCGTAATTCTGATAGTATTGCGCCGTGTCAATAAAGTTAACACCTCTGTTAAAGGCATGAGCAATGACGGATGAGCCCTCATCAACAGACAAAGCTGCCTGCAAGGGACCAACCGTCAATGAACCGAAACAGAGGCGCGAAACTTCAAGACTGCGTTTTCCGAGTCTTACATATTCCATATTATAATCCCAGATAGGACTTTACCAGAGAATTGAGCAGCTCATCTCTGTCAATCTTGCAGATAAGACTGCGCGCGTTTTTGTGGTTTGTAATGTAGGTTGGGTCCTCCGAAAGGATATAGCCTACGATCTGATCTACGGGATTGTAGCCCTTCTCTCTGAGTGCCGCGTAAACTTCTCGCAGTATCCTTTTCGTCTCCAGATCGGGATCATCCTCTCTTATTGAAAAGGTAAGGGTCTTGTTAAGATCTTTTTCAGCCACGTATATCAACTCCTTTGATATCTATATGATATAACAGCTTGAGCATAATTTCAAGTTTTAGCTTAATTTTTTAATAGGAATTTAATAAAACAATTTTAAGAAAGCTTTACTGCAATGATAAATCCGTCGTAATTGTTTCCTGATATGCTGTAGTCGCAGTTTTCCGGTACGGCAACGGTCTGGGTCTCGTTATCCTTGTTTGCGGCTACGTAGTATACCTCATAGCTTCCGCCGTCGGGATCGTCTATCATAAGATGCTCACCGGTAAAATTATACTGCTTCAGAAGCTCCGTATATTCTTCGAGACAGAGTCCGTTCTGCTGAATATAGTACGCATGGGGAGCTCCCACGTATCTAAAGTGGAATGGGTCGGTGGATATTCCGGTTATACTTGCCTTATTTGCAGGGAATCTCAGAATGAATCCGTACTTGTGACAGTTCTTCATTATCCAGCTGTGTTCCTCGAAGCGGTCCAACGGGTAAGTACCGCCGTCAGAATGATAGACGCTGAGGTCGAAAGAGAGTCCGGTGTTATGATCGGAACAACCGGGAAGGGATACTTGCGATACCGCTTCCTCACCGTACTTTTCGTAAGCTTTGTCGTAAAGTGCCTTCTGTTCGTCAAAGCTTCTGTATGCTGCTCTTACAATAACGTCTGATCTGCCGCTTGCCGCAAAGAAGTCGTTGAGCATATCGTTAAGGTGGTTTATCGCTCTGGGCGCAGCTTTTGTATTGCTGCTTGCAAGGAGGTAATTGTTGGATTTGTTTCCGTAGAGTGTTATAAATGCAGAGGTTCCTTCAAAGTTGAAGGCGTGAGAGCCGTTTACCAGAATAAGATCGCCCTTATAGATGTCCCCTGTGGGAAGATCCATGGTCTTATAGCTGAGATTGAGCTGTTCCTTTTCGGTCTCAGCCTCCGTTTCCGTTTCGCTTTCCTTTTCGGTCTCCTTTTCTGTTTCTGTTTCGCTTTCTGTCTCTTTTACGCTCTCCGTTTCGGTTTCCTTATCAATGCCGGAGAAAACGGAGTTTTTGAGAATGAAGCTTGTGAAGAAAACTATAAGGCCCAAGAAAAGGGCTATAAGTATTACCGTAGCTATGACTACGCCGGGACTTACTCTGTCATTATTCCTGTTTCCGTTCATATTTTCCTCCTTTTAAAAGAAGGAACGCATGATGAGATGCGTTCCGGTCTTAGGTGTTCAGCGTGCAACTGTATCAGATACGTCGCAGAGGTCCTTGATATAAGCCTTTCTTTCTTCACAAAGGGCTTCCATCTTCTTTATGTCTTCTGCGCTGTACTTGTCGAGATCTCCGTCCTTGAGCTTGCCCTTGTACATACGGTCGAGAGTGAGAGCAAAGTTGATATCCATAGATACGAGCTCGCCCTTTCTTTCACATACTACAAGATTGCTTTCTCCGCTGAGAAGCATATCGATAGCCTTGTCGCCCATTCTTGTAGCGGTAAGTCTGTCTCTGAGTGTGGGAGAACCGCCTCTTACAACGTGAGCAAGACGGCAGAATTTTGATTCGACACCGGTCTTTTCCTGTATTGTTTTTGTAAGCTTTTCTGCAAACTCGCCGCCGAGTCCTTCGGCTACGAGAACGAGGAAGCTTCTCTTTCCGTCATTCTTACATTCGATGATCCTCTTGATAGCTGCATCTTCGTCGAAGGGCACTTCGGGAATAGCTATTGCCGTAGCACCTACTGCGATACCTGCTTCAAGGGCTATATAGCCTGCGCCTCTTCCCATTACCTCTACAACGTTGCAGCGTGCATGGGATTCGCAGGTGTCACGGAGTCTGTCAACCATTTCGATGACGGTATTCATTGCCGTATCGAAGCCTATGCAGTAATCGGTAGATGTGATATCGTTATCTATAGAGCCGGGAATACCGATAGAGGGGATACCGTGATTGGAGAGGTCTGTGGCGCCTCTGAAGGTTCCGTCACCGCCTACGGCTACAATACCGTCGATACCGTACTTCTTGCAGGTGGCGATAGCCTTGTCCATTCCTTCCTTCGTCTTGAATTCAAGACATCTGTCGGAATAGAGAGCCGTACCGCTCTTACAGATGATGTTGGAAACGTCTCTGTTTCCGAGGGGAACGAGATTATCCGTAATAAGACCTTTGTAGCCTTCATATATGCCCATTACTTCAATACCGCGGGAAATAGCGGAGCGGACTACGGCACGAACTGCAGCGTAGTCCGCTCCGCTATTTC
>SVSF01000123.1 GCA_015064425.1 Oscillospiraceae bacterium
GGTGCGCACCGAGAGCAAATATCAAAGTCTCTGTAGGCGAGGGGTTGACGACCTCATAATCAACGGTCAACTTTCTGTCGTCGAGCGTATAGCGGACTTTGTAATCAAATTCAAACGGATAAGAAGCCAAGGTCTCGTCGTTTGAGGAGAGTGACATCGTGAAGGCGTTGTCGGTATGATCGATAACGTTCATTTCCGTAATGCGAACGAAGCCGTGAGGACTTTTAATCGAATACTCGTTGCCATTGTACGTATATTTGCCTTCTTTAACTCTGCCGACGATAGGGAAGATATTGGGAGCACGGCCTGCCCAGTATTTTTCATCGCCGACCCAAATATATTCTTTTGTGTCCTTGTCAAAATCAAGGATAGAGAATATTTCGCCGCCGCGGGAATTAATGGTCACCATAACGTGTCCGTTTGTGATCGTGTAAAACATAATATCCTCCGTTACAGGGTCTTGCAGAATTCCTTAAGGTATTCACGGAAATCGGCGCCGATCTCGGGATGATTGAGAGCCTGCTCGACCTGAGCCTGCATTACGCCGAGCTTATTGCCCATATCGTAACGCTTGCCTACAAAATCAACTGCTACCATCTGTCCGTCGTTTGCAAGAAGCTGCATTGCATCTGTAAGCTGAAGCTCGTTGTTTGCGCCGAGAGGAGTCTTGTCAAGATAATCGTAGATGCTTGCGGGAAGAACTATTCTGCCGAGGATGGAGAAAAGGGAAAGGATCTGCTCTTCCGTGGGTTTTTCTATCATATCCGTAAGATCGTAGATGTTGTCTCTGATCTTCGTAACGTCCATTGTGGAATACTTTTTAATAGCTTCTCTCGAAACCTCCTGAACACCTGCTACGCCTTTTTCAAATTCTTCATAAACGTCGATAAGCTGTTTACTTACGGGGTATTCGTTGTTTATGATAACGTCGTCACCGTAAAGAACGACGAATGGGTCGTTGCCGGTGAACTGTCTTGCCATCTGAACTGCTCCGCCGGTTCCGTTCATAGTCTTCTGTCTGACGTAAACGATGTTTGCCATATTTTCGATCTCGCGCACCTGTTCAAGCATTTTTGCCTTGCTTGCACCGCCTGCGATAAGACGGTCTTCCAATTCGGGAGAACGGTCAAAATGGTCTTCAATGAGGGTCTTTCCTCTTGAAAGAACGATCATAATATCGGTTATTCCGCTGTTGACGAGTTCTTCAACCAAGTACTGAAGAGCGGGTTTATCAACAATAGGGAAGAGTTCCTTTGGAACTGATTTTGTTGCGGGAAGCATTCTTGTTCCGAGTCCTGCGGCAAGAATTACGGCCTTTTTGACTTTCATCTGAGCACCTCAATATATTGAAAATTTTTTATTTATTCTTTTGATGATAAACATAAGCGGTAAGCCTAATCCGTAGCAGCATACCGCCTCTCCTACAAATACCGTAAGGGCATTAAAGAGAAGGATACTTATATCAAATGCATTGCCGCTTTCCATATACGTCAGAAACAGGCTTATGATCACAGTGTTCGATATTACGGGGCATAGGGGAGCTAAAAACCAAAGCCCCTTTTTCTTGCAGAAATATGTACCCAAAGCTCCTATTGCCGTTGCCAGAGTTCCGAATACCGTATCAAGAATACTTATGGGACTGAAGATGTTTGCCGTAAGACAACCGATTATTAAACCGGGTATTGCCCACGGTGTAAAGTACGGCATAACGGTAAGTGCTTCCGATATCCTGAACTGTATGGGACCATAGCTGATAAATGAAAATCCTATGGTCAGTGCCGCATATACTGCGGCAACAAATGCGCTCGTTACTATCTTTCTTGTTTTTTTCAAGATTATCATCTCCGTATTTTTATTTATGTCAGGGGATTGCGACTGACATTTATTAACTTTTAAACAAGGCTGTTCGGTCTAAAAAACAGACTTCATATATAATTATAACAAATTTGTAATTGAATTACAATACTTTTATTATTTCATATCGATAATTTTTTTGTTTTCATCAAGGAAAGCAAGACGCTCCGTGATGAAATATATTTCGTCAGAAACGAAAGACGAGAAGGCATCTGCAAAAAGATTTATTCCGATGTTTTTTTCATTTCCGCAAGGAAGACAAAGCGTTACGGATTCAAAACCGTCTTCAAAAACGATCTCAAGATCCGATATCTCTTCCTTGAGGTTGACTGTTTTCATTCCGCGCTTGGTCTTCTTTTCGATACAGATGTCATTTTCAAAAAAATGTGCAAAATCCGCAGCGAATTTCTGTTCGAATCTGATATTGTATTTTGCGAAAGCAATATCGTTGAATGAAGTCGTCGGCTCATATATTTTATGTATAACAATGCCCTTCGGAGCGACCCTGTTAAGCTCGTTTTTCATTCTGTCAAAGGATTCTTCTTTAGTCAGTTTTATATCAAGCAGCTCGCAATTACTTGCTATGCCGAGCGGAAGCGGCGGGGAAAAGACAAGATACGGATGGGGATTGAAGCCTTGAGTGTACCAGATTGGTATTCTTGCTCTTTCCATCATTCTTGTCATACATCTCATGAGATCAAGATGGGACATATATTTTGCAGTTTCTGTCTTTGAAAAAAGAAGTCTCATTTACAAACGTCCCCCTTGCATATTTTCGTTATTCCGCAGCCCGAGCATTTTTCTTTACAGTTGAGCGTGGTCTTCTCGCTGTATGCGGCATTTCTTTCTGCCCACAGCCATTTTTTCGCTATACCCATATCGATATCTTCCCAGGGAAGCTCGTCTGCCTCGTCAAGCCTTCTGTTTGCGTAAGCTTCGATGGAAAGACCGCATTCGTCGAACGCTTCTGTCCAAAGATCGTATCTGAAATATTCATCCCAGGCGTCAAAACGACAGCCCTTTTTCCAAGCTTTATATATAACTTGTCCGAGCTTTCTGTCGCCGCGGGCAAAGACTGCTTCAAGAACACTTGTGTAGCTATCGTGATAATTGAGCCTGATACGTCTGTTTGAACCGACAAGACTTACGAGATATTGCTGTCTTCTTCTTATCTCTTCCATCGGTATCTGAGGCTCCCACTGAAACGGGGTGAATGCCTTCGGTACGAAGGTCGCAAGGCTTATCGTTACGGTAACACCCTTGTTGCGCTTCATATTCATCGAATAAAACAGGTCTATTATTCTCTGAGCAGTATCGGCAATTCCCTTAATATCCTCGTCTGTCTCTGTAGGCAGACCTATCATAAAATAGAGCTTGACTGCAGTTGCACCGCCTTCAAATGCTATTCTTGCGGTGTTCATTATCTCTTCTTCCGTAACGTTTTTGTTAATAACGTCGCGCAAGCGCTGAGTTCCTGCCTCGGGCGCAAAGGTGAGTCCGCTTTTTCTTACGGATTGAGTTTTTTCATACAGCTCTTTTGTGAAATTGTCTACGCGAAGCGAGGGAACGGCAAGATTTATCTTTTTAGGGTTACAGTACTCGAGAAGGCTGTCTGCAAGCTCGTTTATCTTACAGTAGTCGCTTGTTGAAAGTGAAATAAGAGAAAGCTCGTCGTATCCGGTGTTTTCAAGAAGCTCTTTTGCTTGCTTGAAAAGGACCTCCGGAGATTTCTGTCTGAAGGGTCTGTAGATAGTTCCCGCCTGACAGAATCTGCAGCCGCGGATACATCCTCTCATGATCTCTATCATTGCTCTGTCGTGAACAGCCTCCGAAGAGGGTACGACAAATGTCTTGGGGTAATACATATTGTCAAGATCTCTAACTATCGCGCGCTTGACCTTGTCGCCCTTTTTATGATATTTGGGTACGTACATACAGTCTATTTCCGAAGCTGCCCTCAAAAAAGCCTGCTTATCGCCCTTATGCTTTTTATATGCATCGAAAAGGTCGTCGTATTTTTCTTCTCCTTCACCGATGAAAAAGATATCCGCAAACTCTTCTAAGGGAGCCGGATTGCATGCGCAGGGACCGCCGCAGATAACTATGGGATCGCTGTCCGATCTTTTATCCGCATGCGGTTCAAGACCTGCAAGATCAAGCATATTGAGAATGTTTGTATACGTAAGCTCGTATTGGAGCGTAAAGCCGATAAAGTCGAATTCTTTGATCGGGTCTCCGCTTTCAAGACCGTAAAGAAGAACGCCCTTTTCACGCATAAGCTGCTCCATATCTGTGTTCGGAGCAAATGCTCTTTCGCATCTTACGTCCTTGCGGTCGTTAAACATATGGTAAAGTATCTTTATTCCGAGATGAGACATTCCGACGTCGTACATATCGGGAAAACAGAATGCGAAGCTTATATCAACGTCTTCCTTCTTTTTTACGACGCTTCCGTACTCTCCGCCCACGTATCTCGCAGGCTTCTGGACTTTCATAATATATCTGTCAAGAAATTCACGCGTTGTCATTATTCAACCTCGGACTTAAATATTATATCATATTATATTTTATAACAAACAGTATTAAATTTCAAGTCTTTTACGTGGGTTTTTTAAATATAAGATAGAAAA
>SVSF01000124.1 GCA_015064425.1 Oscillospiraceae bacterium
CAATGTATCTACCCAAAAAAATATCAGCTACTACGGAACACTTAAGGCTTTAGATCCCGAAAACGATGATCTGGTGTATAAAATAGTCAAGCAGCCCAAGAACGGACTTCTTGCCTTAAAAGACAAAAATAACGGTTCCTACTGTTATACCCCTACAAGGAACTTTGTAGGAAACGACAGTTTCACCTATATAGTGTTTGACAAATACGGCAACTGTTCAGAAGAAACCGCCGTAAATGTGAGAATTACAAAAGCTGCAACGGATTTCGTATATTCAGATATGGTAGGTCACTGGGCACACAACGCTGCAATAAAATTAAGCTCGGGAGATATTATGAGCGGAGAGCTTGTGGGAAACAACTATGTGTTCAACCCCAATACAAGCGTAAGCCGAGAAGAGTTTATATGCCTTGCATTAAAAGCAAGCGGTATAAAGGTAGATAAGACAGTAAAGAAAACGGTATTTACAGACGATGAAAAAATTGATCCCGAATATAAGCCTTATGTTGCCGCAGCATATAACAGAGGAATAATTAAAGGAATCAAAACGGAAAGCGGTCTGTTCTTTAACCCGCAAGCAACTGTTACAAGAGCAGAAGCTGCCGTCATATTAAACAATATTTTAGGCGCAGAGCAGCCTACGGTAAGACCCGTATTTGCAGACTCTGAGTCTATACCGGAATGGGCAGCGTCGTCGTTGTACGCTCTCAACGAGATAGGAATATTTACGGGTGTAGGCGAAGGCAATATTTCCCCTTTCGCTGAATTAAACAGAGCAATGACCGCTCAAATACTCTGTTCAGTTATGGAATTATAACGAAACAGTACTATAAAAAGATTGACAAGAATATGTTTTTGTGATAGAATAGCCCCAGTTGCAAGAGGGAGTAGCTAAATGCTCTGCATTTCCAATAACCGTCATCTCGACTTTTTTGTCCGGTTATTGGGTTCATTTGATAGCAAGACTTTTGTGGCGATTCCGCCGCAAAAGTCTTTTTATTTTATTATCGTACATAATTAGACGGAAACGGTAAAACTATTATAGGAAGAAGAGAATGAAACATTATTTATGCAATGCCGAAGAAGTAATAAACGCCACTGACAGTAATGTTGACGGCTTAAGCTCTTCGGCCGCATCGGAAAGGCTTGCCAAAAACGGCAAAAACAAATTGATCGAAGCAAAGAAAGAGTCTATGCTTCACCGCTTCTTTAAGCAGCTCTATGAGCCCATGACTATCATTCTGTTAGTGGCTGCAGCAATTTCTGCAGGCGTAGAGATCTATGAGGGCATTCATTCTGGTCATATGGGATTTCCGTCTGACGTGGTTATTATCCTTGCCGTTGTACTCATCAATGCCATTTTAGGCGTTTTCCAGGAAAGCAAGGCAGAAAAAGCCATTGAAGCACTGCAAGAAATGTCAAAAGCACAGAGCAAGGTCATACGCGACGGAAAGCAAATATCAATTCCCAGTGAAGACCTCGTTGTCGGTGACATTATCGTTCTTGAAGCGGGTGATTCAGTTCCTGCAGACGCACGTATCATCGAATGTGCTTCTATGAAGATCGAAGAAGCAGCGCTTACCGGTGAATCCGTTCCCGTAGATAAAAAAGTGGAGGCTCTTACAGCCGGAGCAAACGGAGACGTTGCCCTCGGCGACCGAAAAAATATGGTATTTATGGGTTCGACTGTAGTTTACGGACGAGGCAAAGCCGTTATAACCGCTACGGGTATGGGAACCGAGATGGGTAAGATAGCAGATGCTCTTGCTCAGGCAGAAGAAGGCAAAACTCCTCTCCAGATCAAACTCGCAGGTCTCTCGAAGATACTTACCTACCTTATAATAGGCATATGCGCGGTTATTTTCTGTGTTCAGATCATTCGTGACGGTATCGGATTTGAGCCTATCCTTAATTCTTTTATGATTGCTATTTCTCTTGCGGTTGCGGCAATTCCCGAAGGTCTTGCCACCGTTGTTACCATCGTTCTTTCCATCGGTGTTACCAATATGTCAAAGCGTAATGCCATTATCCGTAAGCTTACCGCCGTTGAAACTCTTGGCTGTACGCAGATTATCTGTTCCGACAAGACCGGTACTCTCACGCAGAACAAAATGACAGTCGTTGACTACTACGGCGATGACGAAGCTCTCCTTGCAAACGCTATGTCCCTTTGCTCCGATGCAGAGTTTGACACTGAAGTTAACACAGCAGTTGGTGAGCCCACCGAATGTGCGCTTGTCAACTATGCCGAAACGCTCGGTCTTTCCAAAAACACTCAGAAAAACGTGTTTGTTAGAATCGGAGAGGTCCCCTTTGATTCCGGCAGAAAGATGATGTCAACAATGCACAAGACATCCGACGGTTCTCTCATTCAGTTTACAAAGGGCGCACCTGATGAGCTCTTAAAGAGATGCACAAAGGCGTTTATAGACGGTAAAGCCCTTGAAATAACCGAAGAGATCCGTTCAAATATACTTAAGGCAAACAAAGAGATGGCAGACCGTGCTCTCCGAGTTCTTGCAGTTGCAAAGAAGGAGCTTTCTGCCGAGCCTGCTGTATATGATTCCGAAAGTGTTGAATGTGACCTTTGCTTCGTGGGTCTTGTGGGTATGATCGACCCTGTCCGTCCCGAAGTAAAGCCTGCGATCGACGAGTGCCGTAACGCAGGTATACGTCCCATAATGATCACGGGTGACCATAAGGATACCGCAGTTGCCATCGCAATGCAGCTTGGTATCATCACAGATGCGTCGCAAGCGATCACGGGCGCTGAGCTTGATGAGATCTCGGACGAGGAATTCGAAGTCGCCGTTGAAAAATATTCGGTCTATGCACGTGTACAGCCCGAGCATAAAACAAGGATCGTCAACGCATGGAGAAAGAAAGGCAAAGTTACCGCTATGACCGGAGACGGCGTTAACGATGCTCCTTCTATCAAGAATGCAGATATCGGTGTCGGTATGGGCATCACGGGTACTGACGTTACAAAGAACGTAGCCGATATGATACTTGCAGATGATAATTTTGCTACTATTGTTTCTGCAGTCGGAGAAGGACGCAGAATTTACGATAATATAAGAAAAGCTATTCAGTTCCTTCTTGCTTCCAATCTCTCGGAAGTACTTACGATCTTCTTTGCCACACTCTTTGGATTTACAATATTCGCTCCCGTGCATTTGCTTTGGATAAATCTCATAACCGACTGCTTCCCTGCACTTGCTCTCGGTATGGAAAAACCTGAAGCAAGCACTATGACCCATAAGCCTCGCGACAGTAAGGAAGGCATATTTGCAGGCGGTCTTGGCTTTGCGGTTGCATATCAGGGTGTCCTTGTAACAATAATTACTATGGTTTCCTATCTGATAGGCAGATATTGGCTTGCAGATCTCCATCACGCTGATGCCATTGCGGCAGGAACGTATTCTGCGGAAATGCTCGGTACGTCCATGGCATTCCTCACACTTTCACTTTGTGAGATCTGCCATTCATTCAATATGAGATCACTCCACGGTTCCATTTTCACAATGAAAGCTCAGAACATATGGCTCTGGGGCGCAGGTATCCTCTCGCTTCTGCTTACCACCTTAGTTGTTGAAGTGGATTTCCTTTCCAAAGCGTTCGAACTTGCACATCTTGACCTTATGGAGTACGGAATCGCTTTAGGTCTTGCTCTGCTCATTATACCTATTGTTGAGATATTCAAGATCTTCCACAGAGCAGTAGATAACAAAAAGTCTAAATAACTGTTGCTAAAACAATAAAAAAGCGGTTGCTATTTTGCCCAAATGGTAAATAGCAACCGCTAATTTTATGTATTTTTATCTTTTTTCACTTATAAAGACTATCTCCGAAAGAGCCGCATATGAATTTCCTTCATCAAGATGCAGACTTATCTTCACAGTATCAACAGACGTACCCTCGGGAAGTTCGGAAAGGACCACTGTAAGAGAATGTCCGTTTTCTCCTTTAAACATCACATCTTTAATAAGATATTCTCCGTTTATCAAAACATCTGCTGATCCCGGCTTCTGTTCTTTGAGATAGGACGGAAACAGACAGATCGCGCTGAGTTTTTCAGCTTCATTAAATGCAACCTCTATATAACCTCCTTCCCCGACGGAATATACGTCCGAAGCACCTCCGATATATTTCCCGTCAAACAGATATTCCGGAGCAGACAGATTCGGAAGCTTTGCGATTTCTTCGGAGATTGTGTAATTAAAAGCCGTAATGTGATAGTATCCATTTACGCCGGAAGGAAGCAATCTGCGTACCTCACTGGGTCCATCAATGCTCAAAGTACCGTTTTTGTTTATAATGAGGCGGTCAATAGCAAGACTCCTTCCCTTTTCTGCCGTTGGCGGTACTGTATGCACGTGATATACCACATACAGTTCACTTCCGTCAGGCGAACGAAGTAAATTACAGTGCCCCGGACCAGTAACAGTAGTTCCGTTACC
>SVSF01000006.1 GCA_015064425.1 Oscillospiraceae bacterium
CTTTTATCTCGTCATTCAAAGCAATATATCCGAGGTATCTCTCTTCGCTTCCAATATGAACTGCGGTTCCGTTTCCTAAGTAAGGCTCATATTTCAAAGAGGCTTGTTTCATAAGCTTTTCATTGCCTGCAAAATATCTTTTGCCGTCTATGCAAGTCTCAATACCCTTCCCCGGAATTTCCTTTACCGAACTTATTTTTTCCCTGTCCGTCTCTCTTCCGTAAGCATCCGTCAACGCCTTCGCTACAGGATGCTTAGAAAAAGCTTCAATATGTGCCGCAAGTTCGACAAGCTCCTCTTCGCTTATACCGAGAGAATATATATTCTCCGTTTTAAAACTTCCTTTAGTCACCGTACCCGTTTTGTCAAAAGCAACGGTATCTGCAGATGCAAGCGCTTCAATGAAATTTGCACCCTTTACAAGTATTCCCTTTTTTGCTGCGGCTCCTATACCTCCGCAAAAAGAAAGGGGGATTGAAACAACAAGGGCACACGGGCAGGATACCACCAAGAAGACTAAAGCCCGTCCGAGCCATTCTCTGAAACCTCCTCCGAGTATTGCGGGAGGAAGTAACGCCAGAATCGCCGCACTTATAACGACTGCAGGCGTATAATATCCGGCAAATCTGCTGATAAATCTCTCAGTTTTCGCTTTTTTTTCATAAGCGTTTTCCATAAGCTTGTGTATCTTTGCGGCAGTGCTTTCGGAATATACGCTCTCCGTTCGTATCTTTATGAGCCCCGAAATATTGAGAGTACCGCTGAGCACCCTATCTCCCTCATATTTTTCCTGAGGGATGCTCTCTCCCGTAATTGCTGACGAATTGATCGACGTGGCTCCTTCAACTACAATACCGTCCAGTGCTATTTTTTCACCGGGTCTTACTACCAATATTTCTCCCTTTTCCACCTTTTCGGGAGAAACGGAGATCTCTTCACCATTGCGCAGCACCACTGCCTTGTCAGGTCTTATGTCCATGAGATCGGAAACAGAGCGCCTGCTCTTTCCTGCAGCTATACTCTGAAACAGTTCGCCTGTCTGATAGAAAAGCATTACTGCTACCGCCTCAGCGTATTCGGATATGGCAATAGCCCCTATCGTAGCAATTGACATTAAAAAATTTTCGTCAAAAACATGCCCCTTGAAAATATTGCGCAAGGCCTTATAAAGAATATCGTAAGCTGATACCGCATATGCCCCGATAAAAAGTATAAGCTTTATTTTGTCCGAAAAAGGTACGAGAAGCGCCGTCAGAAAAAGAAATGCCGATGCCGTGATCTTAATCACGGAGGATATCTGATCCTTATCCGGTCCTCCCCTGTTTATTCGCATAGTAGGCTCTATATCCGCTGCCTTTTCCATAATATCCGAAAGCACTCTGTCAAACACCGCCTCGTCGGCTTCAAGCGTCAGTCTGCGTCTTACAAAATCAAGAGAAACGTGATCAGCCCCGGGAATATTTTTTGCGGCTTTTTCTATTTTTGCGGCACAGTTGGCACAATCAAGACCACGTATATCAAAGCTTCTTCTCATTTTCTTCATCTCTCTTTTCTATAAGATGGTCAAAACCGTTGGCAATAACTGTTCTGACGTGATCATCCGCCAAAAAATAATATATAGTCTTTCCTTCTCTTCTGTTACTTATAAGGTCGGCATCCTTGAGTACCTTGAGCTGATGGGATATGGCGGATTGGGTCATTCCCAAAAATTCCGCTATGGCACATACGCACATCTCAGATTCGAAAAGAGCAAACAGTATCTTGAGCCTCGTTGTATCTCCGAAAAGTTTAAACAGATCCGACAGGTCGAACAGAAGCTCGTCTGTGGGAAGCTCCTCTCTGACTTTTTTTATTATATTTTCGTGTTCCGTTTTATGATCGCGCATCATTTGAATCTCCATTCATATTTATATACATTCATATGATAGCGCATTCATATGTTTTTGTCAATAAAAAAAGAGAGTTTTTCAAACTCTCTCTTTAAGTATGTCTATTGCTTCAAGATATCCGTCAAGACCATGCCCTTTTACGGTAGCCACGCAAATGGGAGCAACGTAGGAGATACTTCTGAAAGCCTCCCTCTTATCCACGTCGGATATGTGCACCTCAACAGTCGGGATAGCAACCGCTTTAAGCGCATCGGCTATTGCAACGCTGGTATGAGTGTACGCCGCAGGATTCATAACGATTGCATCGGTATTTCCGTAAGCCTCCTGAATACGGTCGACTATTGCGCCCTCGTGGTTCGACTGAAAGAAGTCCACCTCAATGCCCTCTCTATCGCACTTATCCTTTATAAGCTCGATCAAAGTCTTGTAGGAAGTCTTTCCGTATATATCGGGCTCCCTTATCCCCAGCATATTTATGTTAGGTCCGTTAATTACAAGCAATTTCATTTACTGCCTCCCAAAGCCTCTCGGCATTTTCCTCAACACTGCCCTTACAGGATATGCTTATATCCGAAAATTTCTCGTAAAGCGGCAGCCTTTTTTTGTAAAGCTCCTCAGCCGTATATACCTTCATCAAAGGTCTTCCGTCCGTAGGCAAAGCTCCAATATCTCTCTTGATAAAAACGGTAACGGAATTCTGTCTCAGGGGGAGGAAGTTTTCTTCCCTTGTAACAGCTCCTCCTCCTGTAGATATAATGGCAGAGGAAAGCTTACCTGCTTTCTTAAGCTGTTCCGTTTCAAGAGCTCTGAAATACTCCTCACCATATTTTTCGAATATCTCGGGGATGCTCATTCCTGCGGTCTTTTCTATCTCCTCGTCCGTATCGACAAACTGTCTTCCGTATTTTTCGGCAAGATATTTTCCGAGAGTCGATTTTCCGCAGCCCGGCATACCCACAAGAACGATATTGCGCTTTTGCTTTACCGTCTCATAGCTTATTCTGTCCGTTTCTCCATCATCTATCTCCCTGCCGAGGAAGAGCTCTGCGGCTCTCTTCGCCTGAGCCGCAAGCATAGATATACCACCGAGGATCTTTATACCTCTGTTTTCCGCATCCTGCATAAGAGCGGTCACAAAGGGGTTATATATAAGGTCAAGCACACATTCAAGAGAATCAAAGCCGTCAAGGCTCAAAGGAGACGAAAGATTGTCGGGGTACATTCCCACGGGAGTGGTATTAACGATAAGTTTTGCATCCTTATGCTTATCTATATTCCCGTAATTGTCCTCGCCTCTGCGTGATATAACAACAATTTCCGACGCTCTCGCATCCTCAAGGACAGCACATACCGTAGGGCATACGCCTCCGTTGCCCAGAACAATAGCCTTTTTTTCCGCAGGATCAAAGCCGCTTTTTTTTAGCATATAATAAAAGCCGTAATAATCTGTATTGTCTCCGTAATACCCCTTATCCGTATTTACTACCGTATTAACACTTCCGAGTCTCTTTGCAGTATCGGTCATACCGCAAAGATAGGGAATGATGTCCTTCTTATACGGAATAGTAACGTTAAAGCCCTTAAGGCCGCAGGTATCGAGAAAGTCCTTTAAGGCATCGGGCTCCCTCTCATAAAGAGAGTATTCGTAATCCGCAAGCAGCGCGTGAAGAATTACGGAATAGCTGTGTCCCAATTTTCTGCCGAGCAGACCGTACTTATCCATCAGATTACCTCTGTGTAGCTTCCGAGATACTTAAAGTCCTCGCACATACTGTCAAACTCACTCATAAGTTGTGCGAATTCACTTGAATATACGGAGGTCTCAAGATCGAAATAGAACATAAATTCGAAATCTCTTTCGGGAATGGGACGGCTCTCAAGCTTTATAAGGTTGATACCGAGAGAATAGAATCTTGCAAGAACTCTGTAAAGGGAACCGGGCTTGTGAGGAAGTATCATCATTACTGATGTCTTGTCGGCACCGGGATATATCTCAAGATTCTTTGATATGCAAATAAAACGAGTATGATTATTTCCCGCATCCTGAACGCTTTCCTCGAGACTCGTAAGTCCGTAAAGGTCTGCGCAGTGTCTTGAACAGAGGGCCGCAATGTCCGTTCTATCGCTCTTTGCTATCATTTCAGCGGCAACTGCCGTATTTTCACAACATGTCACCTTAACGCCGAGCTTCTTTAAGAAGCCCGAGCACTGTGCTATTGCCTGCTCGTGGGAGAATATCTCCTTTACGTCGGCAAGCTTCACACCGGGTCTTGCAAGCAGGCTGTGATCTATCTTTATTCTCGTACTTCTTACGATATGGAAATTGTGCTTTATCATAAGATCGTATATCTTGTTTACAGAACCTGCAGAACTGTTTTCTATGGGAAGGATACCGTAACGGCACATACCGCTCTCAATAGCGGCAAAAACGTTTTCAAAAGCTGCACAGTACATTATTTTAGCATCTCTCACAAGCTTGTCACAAGCGATCTGGGAATAAGCGCCCTCTGTTCCCTGGCAAGCCACGGTAACGGACTTGGGGAACATTTTATCGGTATTGTCAATAGCGGAAACTATCTCATTGTAAAGTGCACTCGTTCTGTTTAAAATGCTTCCCTGATAGGAGCGGCTGAGCTCGAATATCAAAGAATAAAGCACTCTTGTGTATTCCTTAAATTCGTCTGCCGACATATCGGATACGGAAGCAAGCTTCTCCCTTTCCCTCATAACATCAAGAACCGGAACATCCTTTTCCTTCTTGTATTCGGCAATATCCTTCGCAACCGCCATTCTCTCACCGAAAAGCTTTACGAGTTGCTCGTCTATTACGTCAATTTTTTCTCTCAGATCCTTAATATCCATTTTCTTATTTTCCTTCCCAAATTATTTGTCTCTGCCGTATTCAAGATAGGCATCATATATCGCTATTGCCGCAGCCGATGCAACAACGGGCACCGCGCGGGGTACTATGCAGGGGTCGTGTCTTCCCTTTATCTGAAGCGTAGCGTTCTCCTTTTTTGAAAGTGATACCGTGTTCTGCTCCTTGTATATTGAGGGTGTGGGCTTGAATGCACACCTGAATATAAGGGGCATTCCCGAGCTTATGCCTCCGAGAATTCCACCGTGTCGGTTACTGCCCGTTCTTATTTTGCCGTCCTCACCGTAAAAATACGGATCATTATTCTCACTTCCGTAAAGCTTAGTTGCTCCAAAGCCCTCACCGAATTCAATTCCCTTTACCGCGGGTATGCCGAAAGCTATGCGGGATATTCGGTTTTCGAGTCCGTCAAACATAGGGTCTCCAAGGCCTATGGGCAAGCCCGTAGCGGCACATTCGATTATACCGCCCACAGAATCAAGCTCCTTGGATACTCCCTCGATAAAGGTCTTCATCATCTCGCCCTTTTCCTTGTTAAGAACGGGGAAATCAGCCTTTTCGAGAACAGAGAACTCTTTCTCCCCAACGTTTAAGGGGTCAAATCCGTCATCGAATATATCCTTTACAGAAAGGATGTGAGCACCTATTTCTATGCCCTCTTCCTTTAAAAGTCCGAGGCATATGGCACCTGCAATACACATTGGCGCCGTAAGCCTGCCCGAAAAATGTCCTCCGCCTCTTACGTCCTGGTAGGACTTGTACTTCACGTCTGCTGTAAAATCAGCGTGTCCCGGGCGGGGCTTATCCGCTATCTCACTGTAATCCTTTGAATGAGCATCTCCGTTATATATTACTGCGCAAAGAGGCGCGCCACAAGTATATCCGTCAACAACTCCCGAGAGGAATACGGGCTTGTCCGCTTCCCTTCTTTGGGTAGATACGGAATTTCTGCCGGGAGCTCTTTTTTCCATAAAAGCCTCAATAGCTTCCCTATCTATTTTTTTACCTGCGGGAAGTCCGTCAATAACCACCCCGATAGCCTCCGAATGAGACTGACCGAATATGGATATTTTGAGATTTCCGCTGTATATGCTTCCCATATCAGACGTCCTCCTTTATTACGCTTATACCCATTTTCTCAAGATCTTCGAAAAACAAGGGGTAGGATTTTGATATTGCCTCGGCGCCGTAAATGCTTACTTCTCCCGAAGCCGCAAAACTTGCCACCGCAGCACTCATTACCATTCTGTGATCGCCGTATCCGTCGCAGGCTCCGCCGCGCAAGTGCTTGCCGCCTACGATGCGGAGGCTGTCCTCTCCTTCGTATATTTCAACGCCCAATGTTTTTAAGATATCCGCTGTCGCCTTAAGTCTGTCGCTCTCTTTTATTCTGAGACGTCCTGCATTATATATAAGACTTTCTCCCTCTGCCGCCGCAGCAACAACGGACATTATGGGAACCAGGTCGGGTATATCTCCCGAGTCTATCTTTATGCCCTTCATGGGGGCTTTTTTCACCTTTATTTCTTCGCCGGAGTATTCTACCGATGCTCCGAAGTCTTTCAGCACTCGGAGTATCTCCTTGTCTCCCTGCTTACTGTCCTTATCAAGTCCCGCGACCGTAATTCCCTCTTCAAGCAGAGCACCAAGACAAAGCATAAACGCCGCACCGGAATAGTCTCCCTCGACCTTGTGTTTTCCGCCCTTGCCGTATGAGCTTTCTATAATATATCCCGCATCGGCCTGTACCGTCCTTACGCCGAAAAGTTCAAGAGCCTGCAGAGTCATATCTATGTAGGGCTTCGACTCTCTTTTTCCCTCTATCCTTATTTCGCTTTCACCTTCAAGCAAAGGAAGAGCAAAGAGCAAACCGCTTATAAACTGTGAGGATACACCGCCGTCTATTTTGTATATACCACTCTGAATTTTTCCTTTAACGCAAAGTACATCGTCGGAGATCTTTTTTATTTCCATGCCCTTGCTCTCCAAAAGAGACTTTAAGGGTTCAAGAGGTCTTTCGGGAAGTCTGCCTCTCATCTTTATCTCCGCCTCAAGTCCCAAAGCACCGAGAACGGGTATGAGAAATCTTAAGGTAGAGCCGCTCTCTCCTACGTCAAGATATGCCTTTTCTTTGCAAGACAGCTTTATGGGATCGACATAAAAAACGCCTTTTTTTTCGTCTTTTCTTATGTCAGCGCCCATCTCATTAAGGCAATTTGCCGTCATTTCTATATCATCCGAAGTGCCGAGACAGCTTATCTCCGATCCGCTCTTTGCCAAAGCGGAGGCTATAAGGAGCCTATGGGCAGCAGACTTTGAAGGAGGAGCCGTAACCTTTCGGTCCTTGCAGGAACTTATATTTTTTGAATTAAGAATAACTCTCATTATAATTCTCCGTGGTCTATAAATTCCTCGTATTCGTCTACGCCAATATCCTTAAGAATGGCATATCCTATCTTCTCGGGAAGCACAAGGCTTATCCTTCCTCCTCTGCGCTTCTTGTCGCTGAGCATAGTCTCGTAAAGCTCGTGAGCACTGTAAGCGCAAGTACCGTCAAGCCCGAACGCACCGATAAGCGAGCTTATCTCCTCTGAGCAAGGCTCCTTGCACATACCGTACTTTTCCGCAGCCTTTGCCGCAATAAGCATACCCTTTGCAACTGCGCTTCCGTGGGATATTCCGTAATTGCTCAGCTTCTCTATGCCGTGTCCCGCCGTATGTCCGAAATTAAGCAACTGTCTCTGCCCGTGATCGAATTCGTCCTCTTCAACGATATCTCTCTTTATTTCAACACATCGGGATATAACGTATTCTCTGTCAAAGTCCCAAGTTTTTTTTGCAAGATGCCTAAAAAGCTCGCTGTCCTTTATGACTCCGTACTTTATAACCTCAGCCATACCGTCGGAGAATATGTTTTTCGGCAAAGTATTTGCCGTATCGTAACTGCATATTACAAGGGAAGGCTGATAAAACGCACCGCAGAGATTCTTTCCCGCATCAAGGTCTATTGCGGTCTTTCCTCCAACAGAGGAATCCACCATAGCAAGTACCGTGGTGGGTATCTGCACGTACTTAATGCCTCTTAAAAAGGTCGCCGCGGTAAAACCGCAAAGGTCGCCTACCACGCCTCCGCCCAAGGCAACCAGAGCATCTGTACGGGTAAATCCGGAATTAGCAAGAAAGTTAAGAAATCCTACATAATTTTCCGCATTTTTCGATCTCTCGCCGTTTCTTATAACGTATTTTGATACCGCATATCCCTGCTCATTAAGACTCTTTTCAACTATCTCAAAATAAAGTCCGTCTACTATATCGTCCGTCAGCACGCAGACCTTGCAGGGGCGTATCAGACTTGAAATAAGTTCTCCGCTCTTGGGAAGAATCCCTTCTCCTATAATGACCTCATAATTTATTGAGGCTTTTACGCTTACAGTCTTCATTTTCCGTCCGCAGCCTCCTTTTTAAGTTTTCCGTCAAGAAGCAGTCCGCGGAGCCTGTCCTTTTCATCTCCCGCAATAGCCTCTCTGTATTCCTTCAAGCTGTTTATGATAATATCAAGCTCATCAAGCAGATATTTTTTATTTTCAAGGAAAAGCTCCGTCCACATATTGGGATCCAGCCAGGCTACGCGGGTCATATCCTTATAGCTTCCCGCAGAAAAGCCTTTGTGGCTCTGAGCAGAAGGACTCTTGACATATGCATTGGATACAACGTGCGCGAGCTGAGAGGTGAAAGCAATAAGTCTGTCGTGTTCTTCCGCGGTAGTGACCGATATATGTCCGAATCCCGCAGGAGCAAGAAGTTCCTTTGCCCATTGAAGGAGAGCTATATCGTCGAATACGGGCGGTACTATGATCATAGGTGCGCCCTTGAACATATCCGATCTGCTGTACTTGAAGCCGGAAAACTGAGTTCCCGCCATGGGATGTCCGCCCAAGAATGTGAAACCGTACTTTTCCGCTATGGGGAAAATCTCTCCGCACACGTGGGTCTTTGTTCCCGCACAGTCTATAACAAGCGTATTCTTTCCGAAATATTCCGCGTTTTCTTTAACGTATTCCACAACAGCTCCGGGATATACCGCTATAAGTATAAGATCGCATTCCGGTATATTATCTTTTGTAAGCTTTCCTTTTATTGCTTTTGCCATCAGAGCAAAGTCTTCTGTAAGACCGTCTCTGTCGCATCCGTAAACTTCAGCTATTTCCGACTCGGAGTATGCCTTGGCAAGAGAGCCTCCGATAAGTCCCAAGCCGACTATTCCAACTTTCATCGTTTTTCCCCTTCAGTCTCCGATCATCCGGTTATAATATCTCTTACCTTCATAACTCTGTTTGCAACATCACCAAACTGTTCGGGAGTAAGAGACTGCGCTCCGTCGCAGAGGGCATTTTTGGGATCGTTGTGCACCTCTATCATAAGACCGTCGGTGCCGGATGCCACAGCCGCAAGAGCCATAGGCTTAACAAGTCTTGAAAGTCCCGTAGCATGGCTGGGGTCTACTATAATGGGAAGGTGAGAGAGCTCGTGGAGAAGGGGAACTGCGGAAAGGTCAAGAGTATTTCTCGTGTAGCCCTCATAAGTTCTTATGCCTCTTTCACAAAGGATAACGTTCTCGTTTCCGCCTGCCATAATGTACTCGGCGCTCATAAGAAGCTCCTTCATGGTACTTGCAAGTCCTCTCTTCAAAAGGATGGGCTTTTTCGTTCTGCCGAGAGCCTTAAGAAGCTCAAAATTCTGCATATTTCTCGCGCCTACCTGAATAAGGTCTACCTCTTCAAACAAAGGAAGATGGTCAGCGCTCATTATCTCAGTAACGATAGGCATACCTGTCGCCTTCTTTGCTTCAAGAAGAAGCTCGATACCGTCTGCCTTAAGTCCCTGGAAATCGTAAGGAGATGTACGGGGCTTAAATGCACCGCCTCTGAGAAGGGAGGCTCCCGCCGCCTTTACCGAAGTTGCAACAGCTATCATCTGCTCCCTTGATTCAACGGAACAAGGTCCCGCTATCATTACAAAATTACCGCCGCCTATCTTTACTCCGCCTACGTCGATCACCGTGTCATCGGGATGGAATTTACGGCTGCACTGCTTGAATGGCTCGCTGACTCTTTTCACGGATTCAACGATATCAAGGCTTGCGATTAGATCCATATCCACCTTGGTGGTATCTCCGATAAGACCCAATACGATATAATCGTGTCCGTGCGATATATGCACGTCTATATTTTGTGCCTTTAGCCAATCTACCAGTGTCTCGATCTGTTGTTCATTCGTTCCCTTTTTTAATACTGCAATCATTTTTCTATCTCCTGAATTTAAATTAATAACTTTAGTGTTTACTGCATTTCTTCGAAAAAAACAAAAAGCAGCACGACTTGCCATTCGTGCTGCTCCAAAAAGCTTCTATTGACCCTACGCTTTAAGCTTTCTTAAAAATTGCAACACAAATAGCTATTACCCTTAAAATAAAAGTAATAGTAAAAAAATGCTGCAAATATAGCTGTAAGCATAAGTTCCATTTTTCGTGTCTCCGTTTTTTCGATAAATTCAGTATAGCACCGCGCTAAAGGATTGTCAACATTTTTTTGTCAAAAAAACATTTCGTTTTATCTGTATTTCACAAGTCCGTGTCCGCAGTGATCGCATACGTCATTCTCTTGCGGAAGCATTGCCCCGCACATAACGCACTTGATCTCCGAATCCTTGTTTTTGGGTATTATGTAAGCAAAATTTGTACCGCCGATATAACACACTTTATCACCACTATAATAATCATCCAGTTGATTCATGTGTTTTGCTCTTATTTTGCAGGCATCTTTTTCAACGATCTTTCCGTTTTCAAGCTTAACCATAATACGCACAGTTTTTTTGAGAAGCAAGGTTGGGCTCTGCTCCCGATAAACGAATCATCATCGGACAAGCCGAATTCTATATTGCTCTTTACCACTTCCCCCTCCCAATAGCGATCGATAAGCTTAAAAGGAAATCCGCTTACGGCAAAAGGCACCGCCATACAGAAGACGCAGTAAACTATTTTGTTCAAGAGCTTTGCGTACATAAATCTCTCAAGTCCGGAGATCATTACGCCATAAGCCACCGCAAGAACGGCTATAAAGAGCAATATACATTTTAACTTTTTCTTAAAGATAACCGACCTAATATCATCGGGTATTATGAGTCTATCTTTATGTGTATGCTTCATCCTCTGCGCCCCTTTTTGAGATATTGGGTATCTGTTATGATTATAACATATATGTATTCGTTTTGCAATAGAAAAAGGATCGGAGTGACCGATCCTTTGTGATTTTTACATAAGGCTGCGATAAAGAGCCGCGATCTCTTCAACACTTGTCTCACGGGGGTTACCGGGACGGCAAGCATCCGCATAAGCACTCTCTGCGAGGAACTGAACGTCCTCTTCCTTGAGTATGCCCTTAAGGTCAGCGGGAATACCGACGTCTGCACTGAGCTTCTTAACAGCATCAATAGCTGCCTTGCGGTACTCTTCAACGCTCATCTTATCTGCACCTTCAACGCCCATAGCCTTTGCGAGAGCAAGATACTTTTCGCCTGTAAACTCTGCATTATATTCAAGACCCGTAGGAAGGATTATAGCGCAAGCTACTCCGTGAGGAGTATCGTAAAGTGCGCTGAGTCCGTGAGCCATACTGTGAACTATACCGAGACCTACGTTAGAGAAGCCCATGCCTGCCACGTACTGTGCAAGAGCCATTCCGCGACGGCCCTCAGCCTCGTTGTTTACTGCTCCCCTGAGATTTTCGGAAATAAGTCTGATAGCTTCAAGGTGGAACATATCGGTCATTTCCCAAGCGCCCTTGGTAATAAGGCCCTCAATAGCGTGTGTCATAGCGTCCATACCGGTAGCGGCTGTAAGGCTCTTGGGCATAGAAGCCATCATATCGGGGTCAACAACAGCAACTTCGGGAATATCGTTAGTATCAACACATACGAACTTGCGTTTCTTTTCAACGTCAGTAATAACGTAGTTTATAGTAACTTCCGCTGCTGTTCCGGCAGTTGTGGGAACGGCAATGGTAAATACTGCGTGTTTCTTTGTAGGTGCTACACCTTCAAGACTGCGTACATCAGCAAATTCGGGGTTGTTCGCTATTATTCCGATAGCCTTCGCGGTATCCATAGAAGAACCGCCGCCTATAGTAACGATAGAATCAGCACCGGATTCAAGAAACGCCTTAACTCCACTCTGTACGTTCTCAATAGTAGGGTTGGGCTTGATATCGGAAAATACTGAATAGGCTATGTTTGCCCCACCAAGAATATCGAGGACCTTATTTGCAACACCGAACTTTATAAGATCGGGGTCTGTGCACACAAACGCCTTCTTGTAGCCTCTTGCCTTAAGCTCATTGGCGATCTCGGAGATCGCGCCTGCTCCGTGATATGAGACATTGTTTAAAACTATACGGTTTGCCATGTTCTTTCTCCTTAAATTTAGTACTAGGTTTTTTGTTTGTTCCTTTACTATATTATATCAAATAGATAAGTCGAAAAACAAGCTTTTTTGAATATTTTCCCAATTGTTTCTACAAAGGGGAAACAGACATTTTTTTCTGCAAAAATATTGATTTATATTGCAAAGTAAGTCCATACCGAAAAGATCTCTGCTCGGAATTTATAAAACTTGTCGGATTTTCTCCTTTTCCTCTTTTGGAACTTTATACTTTACAGAGCTCGTAAAATGTGATATAATCCAACGAAGATATAGGATAGTATAGGAGGAAAAGGTTTTGCTGCTTGCTGTAAACATACAAAATTCAGGCATAAATGTAGGATTTACCGAAAAAGGTAAAATACTATGTAGCTTTAAGCTTGGTGCGGACTGTTCACGCAGTTCCGACGAGTATGAACTCCTTATAAGAACCGTATCGGCTCTCCGCGGCAAAGACCCCTCTTCGGTAGATTCCGTAATAATCGCTTCCGTAGTCCCCTCCTTAACGTCAACAGTACGCGGAGCTATCGAGCATATAACGAAAGCTCCCGTAATGCTTGTGGGTCCCGGAGTAAAGAGTGGATTCAACATAAAGCTTGATGACCCCACGGAACTTGGAGCAGATCTTGCGGCAAATGCGGCAGCGGCGGTATCTCTGTACGGTGTTCCCGTAATAGTAGGAGATTTTGGCACGGCTTCCGCACTTATGATAATCGACGGAAACAAGACCTATATAGGAGGTTGTCTTATGCCGGGAATAGAAATGAGTTTCTGTGCTCTTAAGACCGCAGAGCTTCTTCCCGGAGTGGAAGTAAAGGACAGCGTAGCTCTTTACGGTAAAAATACCCGTGATTGTATCCGTTCAGGTGTCATCCGCAGTCAGGCGGCGGCGACAGACGGTCTTATTGCCGAGTACAAAAACGCCCTTTCTCTTCCTGAGGAAACGCCCTTTGTCATAACGGGAGAATACGCAGAGTTTATCCTTCCGTACTTAAAGGAAAAGTACGTTTATGTCCCTCTTCTCGGTTTTTTGGGACTTGACGCCATATACGAACTGAATAAGAAAAAGCCCAGATAACAACTAACGGTAATAGCGGCATTTTCCGGGGATACCCTAAAGGATCCTACAGAAAGAAAACCGTATTACATATATATTCATATTGCGCCGTATCCTCAACGGGAACGGCAGTAAGGAGAAAATCATGTCAACAGCAAACACCCAAAAGATCCGCAAAATGACAGCTATCGCTATTCTTGCGGCTTTGGTCGCCGTTCTTCAGGCGATCTCCATCTTCATCGGACAGTTCAATCCCGTAGTCAGCTTCACTCTGGCACTGGTTCCCATCGTTGTGGGCGCAGTTCTTTACGGCCCTTGGGCAGGCGCTTTTCTTGGCGCCGTTATGGGAGCGGTAGTATTTGCCTCCGTAGTAGGAGGACAGGCAGGAGCGCTTTCCACTGCAATGCTTCAATATAGCCCCATAGTAACCTTTATTGCATGCGTTTTTAAGACTACAGCTGCAGGATTAGTTTCGGGAGCCGTATATAAAGCAATATCAAAAACGGGTAAAGAAAAGCTCGCCATAATAATTGCGGCTATTCTTTGTCCTATTGTAAATACGGGTATATTCCTCGCCCTTCTTCTCACCGTATTCTACGGTATTGCATCAAGCTTTGCATCGGGCGGAAATTTCACTATGGTATATTTCGTATTCGTACTTATACTCGGAATAAACTTCGTTATAGAGTTTGTTCTCAACTCCGCACTCTCCCCCGTTATCGTACGCATAATCGAAGTATTACGTAAAAACAAACTAACAAAATAAATCAAAAGCATAAAAAAGCGGCGCATACGAAATGTATGCGCCGTTACAATTTTTATCAGTCTTCAACAGCTGCTTTTCTACCGAATATAGCACTGATGATCGCAGGATCAAACTTAGGCTTTCTGTCATATGTATAAAGTCCGTTCTGCTCCTGTTCAACGTCTGTAAGCTGAGTATAGCAATAACCGAACATTCTGTCATTGTCAAGAAGAACGTCTGTAAGACCCTTAAGTCTTTCAATGAATTCCTCTTCTGTCTTAGGTCCTTCTCCATAACCCCATCCTTCGGTGTCATCAGTCCATCTGATTCCGCCGTATTCACTTACGAAGAAGGGCATCTTTCCATCATACTTCTGACGGTGTCCGCAATGATCCCTATGCTTTCCGCCGTCCTTAAGCTCTGCGTAGTGACTTGCAAATACATCGGGCTTCTGCTCATAGTTATGTACGTCGTAGATATCTGTCTTTACGTGATAGTTTCCGCTTGTATCTATGCAGGGACGTGTGTGGTCCATAGCCTTGGTAGCATCGTAAACAAGAGAAAGCACCTGGTCAAACTGCTTTCTTCCGGCCTCGTCCCAAGTCTCGTTGAAGGGACACCAACCAACAATAGCAGGGTGGTTGAAATCGCGTTCTACCTCTTCGATCCACTCGGGAAGCACAGCGTAGATAGAGTCAGCATACGAAACGTCGAGACCCCAGTTGGGGAATTCGCCCCATACAAGGTATCCGAGTCTGTCGGCATGGTAGAGGAAGCGCTCTTCAAATACCTTTTCATGAAGTCTTGCGCCGTTAAATCCCATAGCAACAGAACGCTCGATATCCGCAATAAGCTCTCCGTCGGAGGGAGCGGTATATATACCGTCGGGATAGAAGCCCTGGTCAAGAATAAGGCGCTGGAACACAGACTTACCGTTGAGGAAGAACTTGTAGTCCTTATATTCTATACTTCTAAGACCAAAATAGCTCTTTACCTTATCCTCACCGTAGCTGAGTTCAAGGTCATAAAGACCGCCCTTACCAACTTCCCAAAGGTGTTTTTCCTTGAGAGGAAGGTTAACGCTTACAAATCCACCCTCTGCAGATACCTTTGCTTCACCCATGGGTTCTCCTTCATAGGAAGCCTTAACAACGAATTCTCCTCCGCCGCAAAGTTCAGCGTTGACTGTAAGAGAACAATTTTCAACTGTAGGATAGTATTTTACGCATTTGATATATGTCTTGGGAGTAAATTCGAGCCAAACAGTCTGCCATATACCTGTAGTTCTTGTGTAGTAGCAACCGTGTGACTCATATCTTAAGCTCTGTTTGCCTGAGGGAATAAGTCTTGAACGTGTATCGTCAACAGCGTTAACGGTAATAACATTCTCACCCTCAACTACATACTCGCTTATATCAAATGAGAAAGAAACGTAGCCGCCCTTGTGGCTTCCGCATTTATTGCCGTTGATGTAAACTGTTGCTTCATAGTCTACCGCACCAAAGTGAAGAACTACTCTCTTTTCAAGCTGTTCTGCGCTGAGAGTAAAACTGCGCTTGTACCATACGCCGTACATAAAATCGGTATAAGCAATACCGGAAAGCTTACTTTCAGGGCAGAAAGGTACGTTTATCACCTTAGAAAATTCTGAACCGCATTTCTGAAGTCCTCTTGCCGCGCCGCTCTTTGAATCATCGATCTCAAACTGCCATTCGCCGTTAAGATTGATCCAGTCAGCTCTCTCAAACTGGGGCTTAGGATGTTCTGTTCTGTATATCATACGAATATCTCCTTTGTTTTAAATTATTTCATACTAATTATTGCATATCAGTATTTCATTGTCAACTAAAAAAGCATACAATATTGTTTTTTACAAAAACTGTATTGAAATACACAAAAAAAGCCGACACAGTAATGTCGGCCCATGTTATTTTCTTTTAAAAATCCTTTCGAGATGTTCTATATACTCGTCTGTTTCGCTATCGTTAGGTATTCTTACCTCGCAGCTGTCAGAAGCAGTCTTAAATGTAAGGATATAGCGTCTGCTTTCGTAATTGGTGTCGACGAAAGAATATTCCTTAACTTCAAAATACTCGATGTCATCATAAGGAACCGCAAACCCATGAGTTTCGGACTTTAATTCCATAACATCTACGTCGTTTCTGCGCACTGCAATTATTTTCCTTTTGGGATGGAGTGTAATAACGCTTACACAAGCCTTTGTGGAAATAAACGTATATCGCAGAGCTTTGCGTATGATCGCATCATCACGGATAAGATACTCTTTGGATGAAAGCGTTTCGGTCTCTTCCTCAACATTCTCCCAACTTGATTTCCTGATTCCGTTTTTTGCTACCGCAAAATCTTCACGCATCTGTTCCTTCATTTTCTCAGCTTCGGCATCAAGTATACTTTCTGTATATTCAAAAGCTTCTTTGCCCGTTATAAATCTGTATTTAAGATATGCGAGCAATGCAATGCCCAACACCAGTATCAAGGTACCGAGATGCCTTACAAGCCAGAGATAGTTTGCAATATAATATCCAACACCGATTATCGCAATACCCACACCTATAAGAATGTAATATATTATGTTCTTTTGATGAAGATATCTGTTAAGTTTTTCACTGTTCATTATTGACACCTCCGGGATCCGGTAAAAGAGCATATGCCTTTTTGAATGTTTTTTACACAATTAAACAGATTTTATCACCGGCTACCTGTTTTGTCAACCAATTTACACACTTTTTTTGTTACAATAACATTAGTTATAACATTATATTTCTCTCCTGGGATTTTTTGAGCATTACATTGTATAAAAAAACTTGACTTTTTTATTGAAATATTTGTTTTCATAAGGTAAAATAAAGAAAAAGCTCTTGCAAAAGTCCAATATATTGCATCTTTTAACCATAACATGTCCATACGAGTAAAAAAAGACTGAAAAACGGCAAAACAGCCACATATTTCAAATAGAATTTTTTTGAAACTCTCGGATGTTTTCGGACATTTGCAAGGACAATGAGAATTTATTTTAATTAGATACAGAGGTAAAATGAACTATGTATCTCAACCTGGTATAAGGAGACAGTAAATGGAAAATAAGAACAATTCCGAGATGCTTAACGATGTTTACAAGGAAATAAGTGAGCAGCTCGGTATGGATGTAGCTCTTAACATCTATCAAATGTTCCGTGGTCAGCAAATAAGCTTTCCTGTTCGCTTCTTCAATCCAAACCAGATACAAAAGCAGATCCTGAAAGAATACGATGGCAGCAATGTACGTAAGCTTGCCGTCAAGTACAATTACTCGGAAAAAACTATAAGAAGGATATTGAAAGACGGCAAAAAGGAATGAAAGATTTCCCGCTTTTTTTACTTCTTTGTTTACTGTGTGTATAGTGTTCGCAATTATTACTGCGAATCTGTATCGCACATACATCATTATTTAAGGAAGATAAGGATTTGAGAAACATTTCTACGGAAAACGGTGAGAGTGTAAAAGCACACTCCTCCGTAACGGTCGGCATTAAGCCATCTCCCCGCAAAAGCACGGTCTATCTTGCTGTTAAACGTCTCTTTGATATTGCGGCTTCAATACTTGCATCGCTCATTCTCTTGATCCCCATGCTGATAATCGCTTTAATAATATGCATCGACTCGCCGGGTCCTGTCATATTCAAGCAAGACAGACTCGGCAAAAACGGGAAGACCTTCACCATGTACAAATTCCGTTCTATGAAGCTCGATGCCGAAAAAGACGGCCCCATCTGGGCTCAGGATAACGACGAACGCTGCACCAAATTCGGCAAAGCCATCAGAAAAGCAAGGCTTGACGAGCTTCCCCAGCTCTACAATATCATAAAAGGGGATATGAGCATAGTAGGGCCCCGTCCGGAAAGAGAATGCTTCTACGAAGAGTTCGAAAGGTATATCCCCGGATTCAAGAATAGGCTTTCGGTGACTCCCGGTCTTACGGGACACGCACAGGTAAACGGAGGTTATGATCTCAAGCCGGAAGAAAAGCTCGCATACGATATGGAATACATAGAAAAACGTTCTATCGGTCTCGATATAATATGTATACTCAAAACCGTAAAGATCGTCTTCTCTCACAACGGAGCAAGATAATAAGTCAGGAGGATGCCATATTAAAAAGCTCGGCAAAAGAATATTTCTCGGTATCCTTTCCGTATTGCTGGCCGCTGTCCTCATTCTGTACATATGGCAATGGAAGAACATTAGAGCTCTTTATAAGGCGCTGACTACAGATTCCACACAAATAGGTGAGAGCCTTGAGAGTATAAGAAATGAAAACAAGGAAGAGCTTGAAAGCAAGGCGGATATCATAATAAATATAAAGCCTCCGTCACTGGAGCAAAGCGACGGACTTTTGGACGGAACCCTCGACCCGGATGACGTAAAGGAATCCCTTACGGAAAAGGACACTGAGGGCACCGTTGAAACAGAAACGGAAACGGAAGAAATAACCGAAACAGAAACGGAAAAAGAACTTGTCACAGAAACCGAAAAGGTAACCGAGACCAAGACGGAGGTTGCGACAGAGAACAAACCCGAAACACCCGAATTTGATCTTGAGGCAACTCTCAACGAATGTGTGAAGGAGTTGTACTTCTATAAAGTAGATATAATGTATAAGCTCGGCAAGCTGAGGGAAGACACTCAGACCTGGTGGAGATCTCTTCCCGCGGAGGAACGCACACCGCAAAGAAGATCAAAAGTCGCCGTTGATACTCTGGCAAAATGCTACGAATACGAAGAAGAGGCCGATGCCGAGGTCAAAAAGATCCTTGCAAAATACAGAGATATCTTAAAATCCAATAAAGCAGATACGTCTATTCTTGATGAGATGTGGGACATATACTGCGAAGAAAAAGAAAGTGAAAAAATATATTATCTTGATAAATATCTAGACTAACGGAGGAAATATCATGAAAAAGCAAACAAAACGTCTTGTGGTATTATTACTTTCCATTTGCATGCTTCTCAGTACTTTTGTGGGAATAAGCGCTGCAGAGCCTTCAAAGGCTGTTAAAGATGCCTTTTCCAAGATGGCAGAGGTATGCGGGCTCGACCACAAGGGAAGCATAGTTCTTGTAGATGCAGGCAAGGAATCTGCATATTTTACCGCAGAACTGAACTATACAAGGTATGATAAGGGTCAGAGTGTTGTAGTTCTCGTTCAAGCTGTTGACGCAAACGGAAATGCTCTCGAGGGTTATGATATCAGAGTGCTTCTCGGTGAGACAGAGGGTTCTAAAGTAAGTGTAAGCTACCAGGAAAACGGAGCAAGATATTTCGCTATGATGCCTGCGCAGTGCCTTATTGAGCAGGGTGAGGTCATCCTCTCCACCACTAAGGAAAGCAACGACGAGGACGGATACACCATTAAGGCAAAAGCCGAACTTACGATGTCAGACGATTTTGCGATCATCGCCGCAGTTGCAAAAGGCAACCAGAAGCTCCTTAACTTCAAGTTCAACTGTATTCTCGAAGGATCTATGTTCGACCACCTTACCGAGGCAGATAAGAACCAAATAACTTTTGCAGATCCTAAGGATATATATATCCTCGTTGATGCCGAAAAGACAGACAAGGGCGTTGAGGTAGAATGCGTGCTCGATCCCAAAACACTTGACCGTTGGGAATATATGTCTGCCGCAGAGGTTCGTAAAGAGCTTCAGACAAAGCTCACTATGAGCGTGGAGCACAATGTAAGCGAGGAAGTTTACGAGGCAATGCTCAACGAAGATAAAGAGATCTTCACATACGGATGTATTGAGATAAGCTACAGCAGTCTCAACTCCTCCATTCCCTCTATTTACGTTGAAAAGATCGTTGTTCCCGCTGAGATATCCGGAATGATAGACCTTGACGTTACACTTGCGGACCCCGATGATACCGGCGTTTCCGGCAACCTTAACACCACCGCTCATACAGCATATATGATAGGTGATGCCGAGGGTACCTTCCGTCCCAATGCAAACATCGCAAGAAGAGAAGTTGCCACCATATTCTACCGACTCCTCCTCAACAAAAATGTTACCGTTACAAAGTCGTTCAGTGACGTTGAAGACGGTCAGTGGTATACAGAGCCTATAGGAGTTCTTGCTTCCATGGGCATACTTAAAGGCTACGGCGAGGATACCTTTAAGCCTCACGATGATATCAAGCGCTGCGAACTTGCAGCTATCTGCGTAAGATTCGCTAACGTTAATATAGACGGATACACCTTCGATGACGTTCCCGCAGATCACTGGGCAGCAGATGCTATCTCCACCTGTGCAGCTCTCGGCTGGATACTTGGTGACGGCGACGGAAACTTCCGCCCCGAAGATAAGATCACCAGAGCGGAAGCGGCAACACTCATTAACAGAATGCTCGGACGTATTCCCGACGAGGAAGCAATCGATGCAGGTGCAGGCAGGACCTTCAGCGACGTTGGAAACCATTGGGGCAGATACCAGATCGCGGAAGCATCCACAGACCACGGCTATACTCACAACAGCAACCGCACAAAAGAAACTTGGAAATAAGATTGACAATCAAAAACCGATACGGAATTATCTGTATCGGTTTTCCCAATAGTAAAAGTTTAATATTTTTTATACATCGAAATATTAATGGTGTTTTATGGATCATATTGGAATTTGCACTGGATATACTGGATATAACTACGGTTCTGCGCTGCAAGCACTTGCAACTAGACATTTATTAGAAGTTCTAGGTCACACGGGTAAGATAATTAAATTGTCAGGAAGCGTAATTCCCGGGAAAGATATAAGAATAAAAAAATTTTTTATTTTGGGCATAAATCTTCTTGTTCATCCCACGGAAATAAAAAAAACTATTTTGTCGTACTTGGGAGATAAAAGCCAAGAGATAAGCCCTGAGACACGACAAATGTTTTTAGATTTTTACGAAAATATCATACGACCCGTATATATATCAGAAAAAAAACTAAAAATAAAAGCCTTAACAAACGAATATAAAGCTTTTATATGTGGAAGTGACCAAATATGGAACTCCACCACTTTCTACTTAGATCCATTTTACTATTTAAGATTTTCTCCAAAAGAAAAAAGAATTTCTTTTTGCCCAAGTTTTGGCAGAGATTTCGTTCCAAAACGAAATATAAAAACTATAAAAAAATGGATCTCAGACATTCCATATCTTTCCGTAAGAGAAGAATCAGGAAAAGAAATCATCAAAAAACTAACTGGATCAAGTGCCGAAGTGTTGATAGACCCTACACTAGTGCTCACATCCGACGAATGGCGTAACCTTTTGGATTTAAAGTCTATAAAATTTGAGAAGAAAACGATAGTTGCATACTTTCTTGACGAGCCATCGGAAAAAGCAAAAAATCTTTTGTGTTATTTCTCCAAACACGATTATCAAATCATTTCACTTCTTTATAAAAGAAAAGGGGCATGGTTCGATTTCTACGTTAATGCGGGGCCAACTCAATTTCTTCAATATATTATCAATGCAGATATTATTGTCACAGACTCTTTTCATGGAACAGCCTTTTCAATATTGTTCAAAAAAGATTTCTATGTTTTTGAACGAATGTATAAAGGAAGCGAAAAGCAATCCACCCGCATAGATAATTTGTTAAAAAAATTAGGTTTATCTAATCGATATGATACACAGAAACTAATTAGCGACCAAATAAACTACGACGCATGTGATGATATACTGAATGTTGAACGTGAAAAAGCAAAAAAATATTTAAAAAATTCGATTGAGGAAATATAAAATTGATAAATAATAATAGTCCTTGTTTGGTTTCAATTATAGTACCCGCATATAATGTTGAAAAATATATTGAAAAATGCATTAAATCTATTTCTAATCAAAATTATCAAAACATTGAAATTATAGTAATCAATGATGGTTCTAACGACAGAACAAAAGAAATATTAGCCAACCTCTCCCTATCAGAAAGCCGATTACACATAATAGATCAAAATAATTCAGGAGTCAGTTCATCAAGAAATGTCGGCATTAAAAAAGCATTAGGAGAATATCTCATATTTGTTGATGGGGATGATTACATATCTTGCGATTTTTTTGATTATATGCTATCTCTAGTAAAAAACACTAGTGCAAATTTTGGCTTTTCCTCAGTTTGTTTTTCAAATAGGAATGAAAAGCAAACCGCAAATGAAACCATAAAGACATTGTCTTCGGAGGAAGCCACAGCAAAGCTTTTATCACCAGATATTTTTGTGGGTTGCTGGAATAAAATATACAAAAGAAGTTTTTTACTGGAAAATAATATTTTTTTCTCTCCAGATCTGTTTTATGGTGAAGGATTATCGTTTATAGCCACCGTTGCTTTTTTGTCCGATATCTCTGTAGAAGGGAATAGGAAAGTATACTACTACAGACGAAACAATATGAGTTCAGCTACCAGCGTTTTTGATATCAAAAAGATTTACAATGGAGAAAAATCGCTCCTTAGAATCAAAGAAAAGGTAGGCAATAATAACCCATTGATAAATACGATGTACGAACTACATATGTGCAACTATTATTTAGGCGCCATATCAAAAATACTAACCAGTAAAAATAAAAATTCATATCAGGCTGACTATAACAAGTGGCTGACGTATGTGAGAAAACATCATATTAAGTTATTATTTTCAAAGCATGTCTCATTGTATAGAAAAGCCTTACTGTTTTTTGGATCGCTTTTCCCTTCAGTAATTGCAAAACTTGATGTTATAAGAAAAAATAAGATCTCAAAATCAAGCGTAGAAGATTTTGAGCTATAAAGCAAAATAACCTCGCTAAATTAGCGAGGTTATTTTTATTTTGCCTCTTCGTCCTTGGAAGAATATGCATAATATCTGCTGTGATACTTTTTGTAATACTTGCGGTTGCTTCTGGAAC
Source organism: Oscillospiraceae bacterium (assembly GCA_015064425.1). The sequence goes on from SVSF01000006.1 coordinate 22,966, forward strand.
GGTTGTTCATTACAACTCCGAGAAGCTTACTTCCGCTCTTTTCTATCTGAGTAATAGCTTCCTTTGCCTGCTTCAGCTTAACGTTGTTGTCGGATATTACCATTATAACTCCATCGCACTTTTCAGCAACTACCGCCGCGTCAATAACACGTCCGATAGGGGTAGTATCAAATATAATATAGTCGTAAAGCTTGTAAAGCTCTGTTATAAGAGAAGAGAAATACTTGCATCCAAGCAGCTCAACGGGATTGGGAGGATACTTGCCCGCAAAAAGCACGTGCATTTTCTTGTTTCCCTCCACCTGATAGATACAGTCTGATATGTTGCTCATACCCGTAAGTACCTCGCTGAGGCCCTGGGGATTCTTAACAGTGGTATTACGTCCCGCAATTACGGATTTACGCATATCCGCATCAATTACCAATACCTTTTTACCAAGCTCTGCAAAACTCTTTGCTATATGCAAAGAAATTATGGATTTGCCTTCGTTTTCGTGGCAGCTCGTTATAGCTATAGTCTTAAGATCCTGTCCGCAGAACTGGAGATTCGTACGCAAGACCTTGTATGCTTCTTCTGTAAAAAAGTCGTTTTCACCGGGGAGATTGACCTTAATCGTTTCCATCCTGTTTCACCTCCTCTGCATTGCTTGCCTTTGCTTCAGTCTTACGGCTCTTGCTTCCGTAGCCGTATCCATAGCCGTATCCATAACCGTAGCCATATCCGTACTTGCGGTTTCCTCCGTACTTCCTGTATATGCCGTAAAGCTTTCCGGGACGGGAGTTGGCATTGGGAATATCTCCTATGACCGTAAGTCCAAGATACCTCTCTATCTCCTCTTCAAAGCGTATTCTTGTATCAAAGAAGAACACCACAAGGCTGAGACAGTATACGGCAACTGCGGTAATAGCTGCCAAAACAAAATATACTATCATTCCTATTCTGTTACAGGGAGCCTTGGGAAGAGTACCGTATTCATAGAGGTTGACCTGCTTAAAGCCCATAGCTTCCTCGATCTCCACAACGCCTATTTCACAGAGCTTGTCCGCAATAAGCTTTGCCTGCTCGGGGCTTCCCGCTTCGACCTTTACCTCAAGAATTCTGGTATTACTGGGGTTTGATGTAGATATATTACTTACAAGACCGCCGTAGCTGACGTTGAGATCAAGCTCATCTATAACTCTGTCGACAACTGTATGGCTCTTTAAAAGATAGGTACAGTCGTTTACTACCTTTAACGCAAGGGCAAAATCATTAGATACCTCGCTACTGCTGCTACTGCCCACGTTTTCATCCTTCTGACGGAGGATATATAGTATAGCGGTGGATTCGTATCTGGGTACGAAGGTGAGCTTGTCCCAAATAAAAAGTGATGTTACCGCTATGACCGCGCAAAGGATCATAAGCCATAATTTCTGCAGAAATATATCGAGCAGATCCTTCGGTGTGGTAATTTTTACACTTAACTGATTGTCCATTGATCTTACACCTAAACCTTTCCTATGTGCTGTCCTTCAAGTACTCTTAAAGGATTGTTTTTGCAAAGCTCATCGGCATATTCACTGCCATAAGCTCCGCTTATGTATTCATATGCTTTTTTTATTTCTATGGGTCTGTCCTTGATCCCGTGTCCGTCGGAGGACACAAGGTCAGCCAAGCCCGTTTTGAGCATTTTTTTACTTCTTATTTTGGCAAAAAATCCAAATTCGGAGAACAGAGAGCCCGCATCTATCTGTATCAATGCGCCCATACTCTTCAGCTCCAAAAGTGAGCCTGATCCGAAAGAGAACAAAGAACTGTAACGCTCCGCATGAGCTATGATAGGATGGTATCCCGAGCCTAAAAGCTCTCTTATCCCTTTAAATACAGTATCTTTCGGTACGGAAGACGAAAAATCCACCAGCACGTATCCAGTCCCGTTAAGACTTCTGCACTCCCCGCCGTTTACCCAGGCGGCACAGCCTTTTTCATAATGCAGCTCGTTACCCAAATAAAGATTCAGATCGGGGTACTCCTTTTTTGCATGTTCCCGAGCTTCTGAAAATATCGCAAAGCTCCGCTCCGAATTCCTACCGTAGTATCCCGGATGAAAATGCGGGGTAAAGCATAGGTACCGTATCCCTTGGGAATATGCCTCAGAGATCATTCCTTTCATCTCTTCGTGATCCTTTGCCCCGTCATCGACGCCATATAAAGCATGTACGTGAATATCAGCAAAAACATTCATGCAGTTTTCCTATTTAATCCCTTACAATTTTTTAATAATTTTCTATGGAAAATAATGCTTAACACTATATAAAGAACAAAATATATAGCCATACCAAACCATACGTTTGAGAAGAATGTTGCGCATAATATAAAAACGCAAGACAGTAGTACAAGGTACACAAGTTCCCCAACAGGCTTTGATGCGATGCTTTTTTTCAAATTCAATGACTCAATCAAAAACCACAATACCATAGTAGTAAGAGATGCATACGATATTGACTCGGGGGTTTTAAATAAAGCAAATGCCGCAACATTTCCGACAAATCCGATCAAAAGCTCAAAGCACGATATCTTGAAGAAGATAAAGTTTTGATCAAGAGCCTTTCTGAAAGTGAACATTACTATACTTATACAACAGTTAAACATCAAACCGGGAAGGATTATCTTTAAATATACACTAGAGTCTCCGTATGCCGGCAAGAACCACTTTACAAACTCAATAAAAGGAAAATAGCATATCAAAGAAAATCCCGAAAGAAGTGCTACCGTCTTCAATGTTTTTTCATAATAAGCCTCTATCTTTTCCTTAGGAATGTTTTTCAGAATAGGCAGCAAAACCACGGAAAGTGACGATATCACAGTAATTATAAGTGTAACTATATTATATGAAAAAGAATATTTTGCATATATCTCGTTTGAAAACAGCAGCTTGACGAACTGTCTGTCAAGAATAAGTACTAAATTTGATACCTGGTAAGCAATAGTAAGCGTAATACCAAGTTTGAAAAGCTTTATAATATCAAGCTTCAGCACCTTAAAAGGAATCCTTTTGCCAAAACCTATATCTCTATACGTAACTACGTACCAAAGTAAAGCCAAGGCATCCATAAGAACTATTCCCACAAGATAGATCTTGTAAGAAATAAATTCTCCGCTTGTCCTCTGAATTATATACAGTCCTACAATAAACAGTATCTTTAATAAAGAAAACACAAAGGTCCTTGACAGATATTCGGAAAATCTTTGGGTAGCTTGTGATAAAAACTGGTAATACGTAAGTATATTTTTAAACACAGTACTTGCACCGAGTGCCAGTAAGATAAATTTGCTGTCAGCATCCTTTAAGAACAATGCAGAAAGGACCATTAAAGAACCAATGCAAGTCTGCATAATGGCAAAAAAGCTTGTATAGCCGCGCAATTTCCGTTTATCCAGTTCTTCATACGATCTTCCGGCAAATTTAAGAAGTATGCCGTCAACAAAGCCAAAATGCAGCAAAGCCGTATACGTGATGTAAAGCGTGTAGGTCTTATATTGTCCATACCCGTCTATGCTCAAAAGTTTTGGGATCAGCAAAGCCGCCAAAACACTTGAAAAAAGGGAAATGATCCGGCTGGCAGTCACTTTCGTAATATTGCCGAGCATTATATATTTTTTTATCATATCTCTGCCTTTTTACATATGTCGTATCGTTAGTTAAATATTTTTTTATTCCTTTTTGCAATTATTCCCACAAGCCACAACAATCGTTTTTTCAAAATAAATTGCTTGAGCCTCATTTTTTTGTCGCTTTTATCAAAGCGTGCCTTTTTTACTCTCGCATTCACTATGGTACTAGATACAAATGCTTTCAGCTTTTCCTTTTTTTCTCTGTAATTAAGGCCCGATTTTGCCAAATGCTGTACAGCGATATATGCATGAAGTACTGTAAGCTTATTTACTTCATTGTCAATTTCAGCAATATTGATCCCTTTACTTTTAACCATTTTTTCATAGTACGTTAAAAATGCCAAACACTTATCCAAAGCATCTCCGTCCCCTTTATGAGAAACAGAGCTCTCTCTGATAAAATAATTATAATTAGCAGAGGATGCCACGCTTATCTTTTTTGAATCAAGCATTGATGCGACGAAGCTTATATGGTCTTCTCCTATTGAGATATTATCGGGAATATTAAGTTGGTTTGGTAAAATAATACTTTTTTTGAATACCTTACCTGCAAGAGATCTGAAACATAGCGCTTGACTTTCGTTTGTATTAAACAACATCTGTTTTATAGGATCTTTATCATCATTGAGATAATAAATACCATCGGGCTTATTCAAAGGAAAAATCCTTTCGTCTTGCGCATAATGTCCAACAATATTATATATTACTATATCCGGGTCGTTTTCCACTATCTCTTTGTTGCATATTTCAAGTACGTTTTCACCCAGCCAATCATCGCTGTCTAAAAACAGTATGTATTCGCCGGAGCTATGAAAAAGTCCGTAATTTCTTGCCGATGTGTGCCCTCCGTTTTCTTTATGAAAAACTTTTATTCTGGAATCTTTCACCTCATATTTCCTGCATATTTTAGGTGAATCATCTGTAGAACCGTCGTCAACAAGAATCAGCTCAAAGTCTTTAAACGGTTGACCCAATACAGTACTTATACATTTATCCAGATATTCAGACGAATTATATACAGGGATGATAATCGAGAATTTTCTTGCTTTTTCCATAATATTTGATCACCAAAGTTACATTTTTGCAAGCGGTATTTGATATATACCTGTTATAGTAACCGCTTTCGGGTCGAATCATAATAACCTTTTGTTCATACAGGTATGTCTTACAATCTTATCTTTGATTACTTTTAGTCCTATCGAGCGGGACAATTCGATAACCGTGCATACAAAAAACACAAATACGATAGTAAGTCCTGTGTACATCAATATTTCTGTGTCGTCCTTTTTTTCAAGTAAGTTATATATCCCTTCCCATAAAACACGTCTTAAAACCGGGTGCTCATGAATCAAATATATACCCAAAGACGTTACAGATAACATTTTAGCAATTCTGCCTTTATCGTCCTGTTTGGAGTCTTTTTTTATTGCTAAAAGGAACAGTGATAATGAAGATATAAACATTGGGACAGAACTGTCAAAATACATTCTGCCTTCGCCGTCTCCATTCATACCGATATATATACTAATCGTTCCAAATGTAATAGCAGAAGCAAAAAGAACCAATACACCCAATATATATGCACCTAAAAAATATATGTTTTTTATGCCTTTTATCTTCTCATACTTGTATTTTTTTACGTAATATACTACAAGATACAGAGTCAGGAACCATAAGATTCCCTTTCCGTTTGATGGATCATAAAGATCTTGCACGTGCTTAAAAACCAATACGGAAGGCAATACAGATACTATGAAAAAAGATATTATACACAAATTTCTTACATCTTTTTCATCCAAACTCGAAAGCATTTTATTAAGATAGGGAGAAATAATATAAAGCGTTAAATATACGCCAACGTACCAATATTGTTTTGTAAATATGGAAAGTACACATTCAATAAATGTAATTGCCGAAAAATCCGCAAGATTTAAAGCAACAAGTACAAGATAAATAGAAACAGAATATCCGCCGGCTAAAAAAATTATCCGCCTTATCTTCTTTACTTTTATTTCTGCATCACACAAAAAGAAAGCGGAGATAAGTATAAAAACATTCATCATAGGATAGCACGCCGTACTTGCAAGCTTTAGTGCGAACCATTGCGGTGAAAGATATGACACTAGGGACAGTGCACCCGACTTGCCTATGGCGTGAATTGCCACTATCCCAAATATAGCAAGCACCCTAAGCCTGTCGATATTTACATTTCTCATATTTCATCAACCTAACACAAAAAATTTATATGAGCATAAACTACCGCGGAAACACGCCAAGAACAACAATGCTCCCGAGGTCAATATTACCAATCTCTGCAGATTGCTCTCTCCAACCGGATTACCGCCATCTCTGTATTTTTGTATTAAAAGCATTAGGAGCGGCGTTGCAATTATAGGAGAAAAATATGTTGTGATTCTGTGAAAAACCGAAAACGAATTAAATGATACTATGGAAACAAGTATACACACCATGAGTAAGAACCCATAGTCAGACATTAGAGCATATCCTTCTTTTGCCTTTTTTTGTTTCATATAAGTGAAAGCCACACAGATTTCAACAATCAAAACTATAACACCTATAAGATAATCCCAAAAATATGAATAGACATTACCAAATAAATACGACTCTGCTTTATAAAAAATTTTATTAGTAAAATCCTTTGCATAAATTAGTAAAAATCCCAAAGCAAGGGCAAAAGCCATAAAATGCATCGTTCGATAAACAAAAGCTCTTTCTTTTTTAAAAATAGGCGCAAATATTCTAAATAAGAAAACTATCACGGCAAGATTATGTATAAGTACTGCGCACACATACAATAGCATATATTTTATGCTTTTCTTTTTTTCTACCGTTTCCTTAAAAAAGCAATACGCAATTATTGAAAGAGCTAACATCGTACGTATATTGCTTACAACAAATATATAGGTGCCTATCGACATAAAAAACAATAGAGCAATGGATATGTTTGCCCTGCTGACTTTGTAAATTTCCGCTGTTTTCCAAAAAATATAGAAAATACAGTTATAGCAAACAAATACAGTAAAAGCAGGGAGAATTCTTAATATTCCGATTTGTCCGATTATCCAATAAAAAACATTAGCCGCAGGAATCGTTGACCCTTCAACAAAAGTATCAAAAAAGCTCCTAAAATCCATTGTTCCTAACAATCTGATCGATTCATTTATCCTATACAAATCCGACTGTACCGAGGGTACGTAAAGGAATCCCATTATGGTTAAAATAATAGTATATATTCTAAATATATATCGCAATCTTATTGTTGAAAATGCAATCATCATACATGCAAACAGTAACATAGCAGAGTATGTAGAAACGCCCATCAATCTTTCAATAATAAACATCTAATCATCCAATCCGCTCATTAATCCAAATGAGATTCTCTAATATCTATTTAAAGCTAAGTATGTCCTTTTGAAGTCCCCATATACCATATAATTATCGCAATGTGTCAGCATAGTTTTTTAAGGTTTCTTCTGCTATTTTATCCCAAGAAAAATTATCTCTTATATATTCTAGACAATTTTCTGATTTAGAAGGCACAAGCTCTTTTTCCTCTATCATTCTAAGCACTGTCTCAGCAAGAGAGCTAACATTATTCTCACAAGGCCATCCTGCGCCAATGCGTCTAACAGTCTCAGCCATATTTGTGCCTTCCGTAACTATGCACGGCACACCGTAGCTTAATGCCTCAAGAACTCCGAGCGGCATACCTTCATACCTTGAAGCTTGTATAAAGCAATCTGCCGACAAAAGGATTTCTTCTTTCTCTTTGCCATAAACCTCATCGTAAACATTAACGACGCCATCTAGCTTATCCTCTTTTATTAACTTACCTAAAGCTTTGCTATCTTTGCTTTCAGGCCCATATATATCAATCGTACAATTTGATTCCAAAAGCCTATTCTTACATTTTTCAGCTGCAGAAATAAGAATATCCAAACCTTTACAGTTTATATCTATTCTTCCGATGTAAACTATCTTTATTTTGTCTGTATTAAAATGTTCTTTTTTTCTTTCGGGAATATTTATCCCATTTCCGCACACAAAATACGGGGCCCTTACTATAGAGTCCTTTGCCTCATTTTCTGATAAATAATGTATCTTCGATGCACCATTAAAGTATCCGTTAAAAAACAAAGAATTACCTATAAATTTTTTTAATCTTTTCTTTTTTTGTGCTGTTTTTGCAAGCCCGCCATGTGGCTCTATTACGTAAGGAATATTTTTACTTTTAATTTGTTTGTATATCCTTAAAAAAGGCGGTCTATACAGTTCGTGAAATACAACTATATCCGGATTGTTAAACGGTTCGGGAAGAATATCAATATCATATTTGCCGTTAGTATTAAAAGTCATTACTCCTTCAGTATCAAGAGAATAAATATTCCACAAAGCAACTGTAGCGTATTTACCTTGTACCCTTATAAATTGAGGAACAACAGCATTCACACCACTGTACCTCTTTTCGTCAATGTAAGCAATATGTAAAACAACCATTTTCCCTCAAAGTTTTCTAATTAACCTTTCCATCCCTCATATATCTCATAAACAGTTTTCCTCTTATCTTTGGATCCAAAAGACAGCTGGAAACAAATCTGATACTTATATTAGAAATAAATCTGAATATGGATATCGTTTTTGTTTTCAGCAAAAACTTTTCCATTTTTAAGGTATCTTTAAAATAAGAAAAACCGCCGCGTCTTCTATACATATCAACAGGAGTTCTTACATTACAGCATACGTCTGATATATTGGCAAACTTATACCCAGACCTAAGCATACGGACCCAAAGATGATAATCCTCAAATCCTCTGAATGCCTTGTAGCTTCCAACATTCTCTACGTGTTCTTTACGAAACACAGTTGTTACGTGATTCATCGGATTTCTCGTTTCCGCCCTTTTCGTTATCTCCTCATGGATGAGGGGAACTCTCCTGTATCCTAAAATATCCTCAGGATCGGACGAGAACTCCGATATCTGCCCGCCCACTACACTTATTTCCGGATGTTCCATTAAAAAGCCTATCTGCTTTTCCATTCTTTGCGGAAGAGAAATATCATCCGTATCCATTCTGGCAACAATACCGTTTTTGCACAGTCCAAGCCCTTTATTAAGCGCGGGACCGAGTCCGCCGTTTATGGGTATACAGCATATATTAAACTGCTCCGGATATTTTTCACAATAATAAGCTATTAAATTTTCAAGTTCTTCCGTTAAAGGTCCGTCGCAGACTATTACAAAATCATCGGGAGGCAGGGTCTGAGAGAGCATACTATCGATAGCAATTTTAAAATATTCAGCTTTCTCTTTATAATACACTGACATCAGTACGGAATACTTTTCCAATACGCTCTCCCTCCTTTATGGTATAATTAGGCATTATATTGTATCATATAATTATATAATTTAAATCGATATCATCATAATACCATTTTCCTTGTGTTTGTCTATAGGCTGCCGTGTCGAGATATAGAAAAATGCGGATAGCGGCATATATTTCGAAAGGAATTTTCCATTGTATTTGTCTTTATTTAGCAGTACAAGAAAACAGAAAATCTTTTTTATTGTTAAATTTCTCATATTGTGGTATCATAAATGTAAGAAAAGGAGGCGAGGCGTATGGAAAATAAAACATATCTGTGCATAGACTTAAAGTCCTTTTACGCCTCGGTAGAGTGTGCGGAGCGGGGACTTGATCCCATGAGCACTAACTTAGTGGTAGCAGACCCCGAGCGTTCGGACAAGACCATTTGTCTTGCTGTATCCCCCGCAATGAAAGCGTTAGGTGTCAAAAACAGATGCCGTGTGTTTGAGATACCAAAAACTATCGAATACATTACCGCTCCTCCGCGTATGCAAAAGTATATCGACTATGCCGCGGAGATATACTCTATATACCTCAGGTACGTGTCAAAAGACGATATACACGTCTACTCAATTGACGAGGTGTTCATCGATGCCAGCAGATATTTAAAGCTTTATGAAAAAGCTCCGAAGGACTTTGCGATAATGCTTATGGGCATGGTCAAGGAGGAGTTGGGCATAACCGCAGCCTGCGGCATCGGCACCAATATGTATCTTGCAAAAATAGCCCTCGATATAAGCGCAAAGCATACATCGGATAACATTGCATACCTTGACGAAAAGCTTTACAGAGAAACCTTATGGGATCACAGACCCTTGACAGATTTCTGGCGCATCGGAAAAGGCACTGCGCGCCGACTTGAGCAGAAGGGTATATACACTATGTCGGGTGTAGCCTATGCCTCGGAGGATATGCTGTACAAGCTATTCGGCATAGATGCGGAGCTCCTCATTGATCACGCTTGGGGAAGAGAGCCCACTACCATTGCAGACATCAAGGCATACAAACCGAAAAGCAACTGCATCACTAGTGGGCAAGTGCTTATGCGGGATTACAGCTTCGGGGAAGGCTGTACCATCATCAAAGAGATGGCGGACTCAATGTGCCTTGAACTCGCAGAAAAAAATATGGTGACCCGTTCTATCACGGTAATGGTTGGATATTCCAACTCGGAACATATAGAGCCGGCAAAAGGAAGCGTATCCTTTGAAAACGAGACCTGCGCCGACAGCGTCATAATACCTGCTGCAGTATCACTTTACGAACGCATCGTCGACCGCAGCAAATACGTAAGGCGTATGAATATATCCTTCAACAACATTGTACCGGACAGCGGCATAAAGCAAATGAACTTTTTTGATTCGGAAGAGGACAAATGTTCAGAGCGGAGCCGAAAGATCCAGAAGACCGTTCTTGACATAAAACGCCGTTTCGGAAAAGATGCCGTACTCAGAGGAATAAGTCTTACTGAAGAAGCTACTGCAAGAGAACGCAACCATCAGATAGGAGGGCACAAGAGCGGTGAGTAAGGAACGTATAAAAATGCCCGTTTCCGACCGAGCAAAGCAGTTCAGCCCTTTTGCGGCAATACGGGGTCTCGAAGAAGCTCTGGCAGAAAAAGAAAAAATACCCGTACCGCGTCCCGAGTATTCCGAAGAGATGAATGAAAAGATAAATAAAAAGCTCTGCCGACTTAAGAAGGGAGAGCATGCTTCCGTTAAATATTACGGAAACGAAGAGTTTCTATGGGCAGAGGGCGTTGTCGAAAAGATAGACACGGTAGGCAGGGTATTAAAGATAGGCGACATTAAAATAAGCTTTGACGATATTTTGAACATAGGATAGGAGATTTTGTATGATTCACTTGATATCAACTACAATTTCTTACGGAGCATTTTTGCTTCTTTTAATGGCCTCATCAATTGAGGGTATTATTTCAGCAACAGTATTATTTGTTTTGGGGCTCATTCCGATTTTTTATAAAAAAGGACTAAAATTGAATCTTAAAAACAAACGAAATTACTGTCTGATCCCAATTATAATATTTCTCGCTGCATATTATGGGTATGCTTTTTATATGAG
>SVSF01000125.1 GCA_015064425.1 Oscillospiraceae bacterium
AAAAGATGCAGGACTTAAAACCTTTTTCACCCGATTATAATAAAAAATGCTTTTCGACCAAAGGGAGAAAGGCTACCTTTTCTTTTCTCTCTTCTCTCTTCTCTCTTCTCTGGAAAAGTCGTGCGGGAGAGTCAGAGAAAAGTGAAGAGTGAAAAGTGAAGAGTACAAAAAGAAAAAGCCGCTTGCGCGACTTTTCTTTTTGGTTGCGGAGGCAGGATTTGAACCTACGACCTCCGGGTTATGAGCCCGACGAGCTACCAGGCTGCTCTACTCCGCGATATATTTGGTGCCGGAAACCGGGCTCGAACCGGTACGGGATTTAAGTCCCACGGGATTTTAAGTCCCGGGCGTCTGCCAGTTCCGCCACTCCGGCATTTCTCTTAGCACTCTCACAGTATAGCACAAGAAGGGGAATTTGTCAACCGATAAGTAAAAAAACATGGAAAAAGTTTTCGACATTTATTTTTTTACTCAAAATCCGAAAAAATTTTTGTCCATTATTATTTAAATTATTGAATTGTTATTACCGTATGATATAATAAAGATCAGAGAAGGAGCGTGATATTATGAATCCCTTTGACAATTATAAAAAAAGCTTCAAAGACCCTGACAGAAGATATGCGATTTTCCCAATTATACATTCCGGTATAGGCGGAAATACCGACTTTGATTATTTTGACAGATGCGGTTTTGCAGGAGTCGTAGGAAACGTAAGCTATAGAGCTTTTGAATTTCCCAACCGCGCAGATGACTGGAAGCGTGCAGAAGCAGGATACAGAGGCTTTGCAGAAAAAGGTATGCATACCTGGATATATGACGAAAGCGGATATCCTTCGGGTACCGCGGGCGGATACGTCACAGAACACTTTCCCGAATATATTGCAAAAGGACTCTATTGTTACGACTATTGGAGAGTAGTACCCGGTCCCACTCTATACAGAGCGGACGTACCGGGAGATAAACTTTGGAAGGCCGTGCTTGTTCCCTGCGATGGCGGTGATCCCATTGACGTAACCCATTTCCTTAATGAAAACAATGTGCTATACATAGAGGTTCCTAAGGGAAATTATCATCTTTTTATGATGAGCATTCGCAGGCTTTTTGACGGAACTCACGCTACAGAAAGCTACTGCGAACCCAGAAATTATATAAGTCTTTCCGACAAAAACGCCACAAAAGCTTTTATGTCGGTGACCCACGAACGCTACAAAGAAATACTCGGTGATGAATTCGGCAAAAGCATTCTTGCAATGTTTACAGACGAACCCTCCCTTATTTCCTGGAACATACGCTATGCGGTGTTCCCAATACTGCCCTGGCTCGATACTTATCCTGAGGATTTTAAGCAAAAATACGGCTACGATCTTTGGCTCGCTTGCGTTGCGGTAGTTCTTAGAATGGGTAACGATCAGGCTAAGCGCCGTTGCGACTTCTGGGAATTTATAGCCGATACCGTTGCAGACTCATACTTCAAAACCATTCAGGACTGGTGTCATGAAAACGGACTCAAATCGTCGGGACATATGCTGGAAGAAGAAAGGCTGCAGGCTCACATAATAAACTACGGTTCTTTCTACCGCAGTATGAAGCATATGGATTGGCCCGGAATCGATCAGCTTGAGACAGAACCGTCCGGACTTATGAATGAAAACAGTATACCTATCGCACGCTTTATTGCATCCTTTGCCGATATAAACGGAGAGCATGAAGCATTTACCGAATTTTCCGACCACTGCGTGCGTATGAGAGGTGAGACCTCACCCATCGATCATTATTATCAATCGGTCAACTGGCATCATGCCATGGGTATAAACAACTTCACAAGTTACTACTCCTGGACCAATATCAGCGACGATCAAAAATTACAACTCAACCGCTATACTGCCCGCGCAGGTTATCTGTTAAGGAAGGGTAAGCGAGACAGCAAGGTAGCGCTTTTCTATCCCGAAGCATCCATGTGGGAAGCTTATCAGCCTACCACAAAAGAGAGAGCGATCAACAGTTCGTACGGTATGATGTCCGTTCAGAACGCTTTTACAAAAACTTCTTGGAATCTTTTGCATAGGCAGATAGACTTTGACTACGTAGACAGCGAAATATTAACAAAAGCCGAGATCATAGATGGAAAGCTCTGTTACAGAGACCGCGAATACGAAGCGATCATTATGCCTTGCACAAGAGTTCTTGAGGACAATGTGGCATCCCGCATTCCCGAATTTGCAGAAAAAGGAGTTCAAGTCTACTTCTGCACGGAATCGGTAAGTATCTCAAGAAACAGCGGAGAAGCATCTCCTTATGCTCAAAAGATCAATGATATGATATCCGAGGGTAAAGGAATATATCTGGCAGAGGATGCCGACAGTCTTGCTGCCGTTATAGACGAAAAGCTTCCTTTGACATCCCGTCCCGTCAGAACCGAGAACAATGATCCTATGATACTCACCCATACTCGCATCACCGAAGACGGAGAGCGTATCATTTTCATTTCAAATATGGGAGAAAAAGAATTTTGCGGAGACGTGACTCTTTACGGAACATATGACAATGTTATGATAGCAAATTGCCGAAGCGGAGAAATATCTCCTCTGGAGTATTGCGACAAAGACGGCTCAACGGTAATACATCCCTCTATAGCATCCGGTGACGGAATCTTTATACTTTTGAAATAAAATATCGGAACCTTTAAAAAGGTTCCGATATTTTTCATTTATGAGAAATGTACCAACGCGACAAGAGTGGAATATCCCACAAGAACCGCGCCCGACGCTATCATAAGCAGATACAACAGCGTTTTATAGGGCTGTTTGGGATCTTTTTTTATGATAACCACCGATGACGAAACGATCAAAGCTAAAGGAAGCACAGCACAAGCTATTGCAAAAACTATATCAAAAAATCTGTTTGTAAAGATCGGCGATTCAGAGATGTCCACGTCCTTATCGATAGCTTCAAGATAATTATTAAGCACGGCTTCGATCTCTTTATCATCAAGCTTATAATAGGTAACCTCTTTATTTTTGTTCATGATGAAAGAGCCATCGTAATAAAAATCATCTTCGCTGCAAGTATCGAAATCCAAGAGATAAAAGCTTCTTTTTCCGTCCTCCGAGCTGCAAAATATCATGCCTGCGTATTTTTCTATAATATTGCCTTTAACGCTTGCATAAAGATCGAGATATTTCTCATACGCAAAAATGTTTGCTTTCGCCTGAAACTTCTCCCCACTTTTCCACGAATCAACGCTATCGGCATTAAGGATCACTCTTTCATAATTGTTATAATACTCGGCATAATATCCGTAATATTCGTTTCCGCTGACAAAAGAGGAAAGCTCGTCATATCTGCTTTCTTCCGCGTAGAATCTAAAATATTCTTCTCCTTCGTAAAATACGGTTACAGAAAGGATCTCTTCCGTTTCCCCATAGCAATGGATCGACATATCATCAAAGTTTTCGCTTACCGTATCGGATATATAGATCCTCTTGAGTTCTCTTGCACTTCCGCAAGCATAAGCATCTCCGAGCTCAATCGGAAGATACGATCTGCCATCGTATTCCACTGCTTCAAAATTTCCGATTATCCTGCAGCTTTCTTCGGCACTTACAGAAAAAGCGAAGGTTAACGAAATAAGTAAAGTCAAGGCTATAATGAAAGCTGTTTTTTTCATTTTCCTTCCCCCCCCTTTTTACTGAAGATCCAACTTGCGGTCCAGCAGTCTGTATACCGCAAGATACAGAAAAATGCATACAAGCAAACTTTCACCCAAAACAATAAGAAGCGGCATTATCATACTGAAAACGGGGGCAGTCTTTTGAATACCTTCAATAAAACCGCTCACATATCCTATAGAGAAAAAGCTTACGAAAAAAACAACCGAACTTGAAATAATATTTGCAAAGTAGCACAGGATCACAGCGGCGATTATCTTATGCTTTTTCGAGAATATAGCCGCAACCGTGATACACATAAACATCAAAAGTACGGCCGCTACGAAAGAAATAATAATTATAAGGAGCAGTTCTATAACAAGAGCCACAAATAATGCCATTTCTTTCGTTCCCGCAAAATGAATATTACTGAAATTGAGCTTTTCTATCTCCCAAGCATCGAAAGGAATAACTATAAATACCATATCCAAAACAAATACCGCAAGTGTAGCCAACATAGCCAAGCAAGCCGTAATAAGTTTCGAGTTTAACAACTCATACTTTTTGACGGGTAAAGTAAAAGTAAGATAACCTTCATCCGTGAAAAAATTCTTATAGAAAACTACGTACGGCAGAAAAGTTCCGACAAAAAGGAAAAGCATTAGCCCGAGATAAGATACCAGCGCCGCAAGCATAACCAACAGATTGATAGCAACACTCTCGGAAATATCTGAACCTTCGCCATATTCTATAGCAGTCCTGATAGTCAATGAAAAAACAAGAGAGGAAACA
>SVSF01000007.1 GCA_015064425.1 Oscillospiraceae bacterium
TCATTCCTTGGATAATGAAACCTTGCAAAATATTGTTTTATCTATTAACTTGAGACCAAAAAAATGTTTGGGCTGGCTTTCGCCTTTTGAAGCATTTTTTGGTGTTGCACTTGCTTGACAATTTGCCGTGGCACGGCGTAGACGTGACGGAAGGAGCCCGCGTAACTTTTAGATTAAACCAAATTTATCGTAACGCGCTCTCCCTCAGTCTCGCATTCGCTCACCAGCTCCCTCCCGGAGGGAGCTTCTGGTTGTAGCCGTTTGTTCGGTTGCTATCCCGTATAATTAAAACTGTCCTTTATAACCCGAAGCATTTTTGCTCCGGATTTTTTATTTATTTCTTTCTCAGCATTATTCCCCTTGAGATCTCGTTGAATATCTCAGCTATTCTGAACTTTATAAGGTATTTGGGTTCATCGTTTTCGGTAAGTATCTTTATCTGTTCTCCCGTAAAGCCCGCGCTTACAAATTTTTCTCTTGCCCTTGCGCTGTTGATGCACAAAGAGGGAAAGATCACGCACCACCAATTTTCCCCTTCCGCCTCCGCAATCTCCACTCTTAACGATCGGTATGTTCCCGCAGGAAGACTGAAGCCCTCATAATTTTTCGCAGGATAGTACTCTTCTCCAAAGCTGCAGTTAACGGAATACGGATACCCGCGGGATGCCAGGAACTTTTCCGAAAAGCTTTCCATATCCGAAAGCATAAGAACAATCTGTTCTTCCGCCCGGTCTATGCTTTCGCAGGCTTCAAATATTTCTCCGTATTTATTGAGCAGCTCATCCCTCAGTTCCAGCTTGAGGCTCTGTTCCTTTTCACTGTCATCCTTGGCTATAACGTGAAATCTTATGACCTTGCCGTATACGTCTCCGTCCGCAATAACGGGAATAAGATTTCCCGTAATGAAAAGGCAAAGCACCATTATACAAAAAATTTTTACATATCTCATATCATATCTCCTTTTGAGGAATTAGGTCTGTAAACATAATTCCCCACAAAAGAAACACTCATTCAGATAAGCTTAAAAAATCAGGGAATCGTTTTTTAAGCTCTGAAGCTTACACATTTTTGTAATATGAGCACCGCTCCTTACCACACTGCCCTTCGGTAAAACAATGCCTTCATCTATTTTCACGTTGCTGCATATAATTGATGAATCTATTACCGCTCCGCTTCCCACGTCAACATTATCAAAGATCACGGATGCCCTGACGTCGGCATCTTTCGCAATGCTGCAGCCCTTACCGCACACGTTCTTAGTATCGGAAACGTGAAAATTTCCCGTATAAAACGCTTTTATGCTTCCTATATCACACCAATAGTCCTTTGAAACGTGTGCATAAAGACCTGACCCTCTGCGAAGCATTTCAGGGAAAAGATCTTTTGAAAAATCGAATTTTCTGCCTTCCGGTACAAGATCGAATACCTTCTTTTCAACGATATACATACCGGTATTAACGAAATTGGAAAAGCTTTTTCCCTGAGGCTTTTCTATAAAGCGTTCCACTCTTCCCTCTTTTGAAAAGGAGACTACTCCGTACCCGGAAGTGTCTTCCACTTCCTTTAATATCATAGTAAGCTCGGCGCCCCTGTCCTTATGGCTCTTCTCAGCCTCCGTTATATCCGTTTCGCACAGAGCATCCCCGCAGATCACCAAAAAACGTTCTCCCAGCTCCGATATAACGCTCTTTACGCTTCCCGCAGTACCCAGAGGCTCTTTTTCGGTAAAATATTTAAGTTTAACTCCGAGACTGCTCTCTCCGTAGTATTCTTTTATCTTTTCTCCGAGATAGCAAAGTGTCACTACCGCCTCGTCAATTCCGTTCTTTTTTAAAAGCTCAAGTATATGAGACATACAGGGCTTTCCCCCTATAGGGACCAGAGGCTTCGGCATATCCTCGGTTATTGGTCTGAGCCTGCTTCCTTCTCCGCCTGCCAAAATTACTGCTTTCATATCCGTTCTCCTTTTTATTATTCAAAAAAAGTATACGCAGACGGATAATTTTTATACAAAAGAGAATATATGCTTTGTCACGGTCAATAATATGACCAAGAAAAGGAGGCGCAGACCGTGACAATAAGAGGATATCAGAAAAGAATGATAATACTTAAAAACGTAAGATCCGAGATATTTGAAGAAGCGCAGTTTATACTGCGCTCCGAAAAAGTAAATTACGAACCTTCCGACATATTAAACGAAGCCGAAAGAATAATAAACGAAAGCACTTTCGGGAAAACGGAGAACTTTTGTTCCCGTGCCGTAAAGATCAGACTCTCCGCCTTGTACTTTATAGGGGGAGCCTTATGCGGCGGGTTCCTCTTTGCTCTCATTGCCGTACTTTTTAAATTTTTATAGGTCGTCTGCATCCTGAGTAGGAACTTTACTTGAAGAATAAAGTCTCATATATGTCTTCCCGCCGGAAACGTTCTTTGAGACCATATTTTCATCAATGGGTATTCCTGTATAGCTTCCGAGAACGTCGCTGTTGATATTTCCGGATCCTTTGCGGTCCCTGAGAGCGGATACCGCATCTTTCACTCTTTTTTTATTGTCTTTATTCATATGCACCTCCATATGGTGATATTATTTTACCCATAGGGAATATATATATGCAGAGCGTCATATATTTGACATAGGCTTACAGTTGTGGTATAATAAAGACGCTTTATTTGAACGGCTACATCCGGACAGGCAGGCAAACGGTAGGAGCGGCATTGATACCGTTTTTAAAAAACTGTCCCACACATTCAAAACGAGAGGCTTGTCACAGACAGGCTTTGTTTCCGTGTATAAAAACTGATATTCAAACAGAAAGGAGACATATGTCTTACAGTACAAAGAAAAGATTTAACAAAAAATTCAAAAAGATAAAAAAGAATGAAACCAAAAAAATAGGTAAACTCAAGGTAATGCTTTTGGGCGGTATCGACGAGATAGGAAAAAACATAACGGCGATAGAATATGAAAACGATATTATCGTAATAGACTGCGGTCTGGGGTTCCCCGATGAAGATATGTACGGAATAGATCTTGTAATACCGGATACCCAGTACCTTGAATCCAATATAGACAGAGTACGCGGTATTTTTCTCACCCACGGACACGAGGATCATATTGGTGCACTTCCTTACGTTTTAAAGACCCTTCCCGTCCCCGTATACGGCACTAAGCTCACCCTGGGCATTCTTTCCGGAAAGCTTAAGGAGCACAGTTATGAAAAAGAACCGAGGCTCGTATGCGTAGAAGCGGGGGACGTTATAAATGCAGGTGAGATGAGCGTTGAATTTATTCACGTCAATCACTCCATTGCAGATGCATGCTGCCTTGCGGTAAAGACACCCAGGGGTACCGTTATTCACTCGGGAGACTTTAAAATAGATTTAAGTCCCGTGGACGGAGAGATAACGGATATTGCGCGCCTCGGACAGTTGGGCAAAGAAGGAGTTCTCCTTCTTATGTGCGAATCTACAAATGCGGAACGTCCCGGCTTTACCCCTTCGGAAAAGCTTGTTGGAAAATCCCTTGACAATATATTTATGCTAAACAAGGATAAGAGAATAGTTATTGCTACCTTCTCCTCCAACGTTCACAGAGTTCAGCAGATAATCAACACCAGCGTTCAGTTCGGCAGAAAGGTCGCCGTTACGGGAAGAAGTATGCAAAGCATACTCAAGGCGGCAATAGACCTCGGATATATGGACGTGCCCGACGGAGTGCTTATAGATATCTCTGAGATCAAGAGGCATAATCCCGAAAAGCTTACCATTATAACCACCGGCAGCCAGGGAGAGCCTATGTCCGCTCTTTACAGAATGGCATACGGAGATCACGATAAGATAATACTCGGTTCTCACGACCTTGTGGTAATAAGCGCCCACGCTATTCCCGGAAACGAAAAGCTTGTTGACAAGATAATAAACGAGCTGTTCAAAAACGGCGTTTCCGTATTCAGAGACGTTGGTACGGAAGTACACGTATCAGGTCACGCGGCGCAGGAAGAACTGAAGCTTATGCATGCTCTTGTAAAGCCAAAGTATTTTATGCCCATACACGGCGAGCACAAACATCTTATTACACACAAGGAGCTTGCAAAAACTATGGGTATGAATGAGGACCGCATCTTTATTGCGGATCTTGGCAGAATACTCGAATTTGACGACAAGGGTGCAAAGTTCAACGGCATTGCTCCGGCAGGCAAGCTCTTGATAGACGGCTACGGAGTGGGAGACGTCGGAAATATTGTACTCAGAGACAGAAAGCATCTTTCCGAGGACGGCATAATCATTGTCGTCTCCGTAGTAAGTGCAGACGATTGCTCTCTGCTTTCGGGTCCGGATATCGTATCCCGAGGCTTTGTTTACGTAAGAGAATCCGAGGAGCTTATGACAGAAGTCAAAAAACTTGCCGACGAGGCGGTAAATAAGTGTATCAACCGCAATATCGACGATTGGAACGAAATAAAGTCCCATATAAAGAACAGTCTTTCAAAGTATATATATAACAAGACCGGCAGAAAGCCTATGATACTCCCCGTTATAATGGAAGTATAAGAGATAGGCAGCGAAAGCCAAAGGAGAAAAAAATTGTTCAGAAAAAACGTATCGCTCCGTTTTAAATCAATAATAACCGATCTGAGTCTTCCGGGGCTCTTAAAGGTCGGAGAAATACTCTGCGCCCCTTCCGAAGAGGATGACCGCGAATCAAAGGAAGAGCTTGAAAAACGTCTGTCCGCCTGTGAAAAAGAGGTGTATGAATATATCTCTGCTGCAGAACTTTCGGGAGACGGTACCCAGATCAGTCTCGTTTATGAAGATAATCTCGGAGCTGAAGGGAAATGTATCAATATGATAAACTTCAATACCAATGCCTCGGAATGTGTACGCCTCGTAAGAGACGGAGCAATAACAAGCTCTATGATCTTCAACAAGAAGGATCCGTTCAGCAGATGCTCGTACAACGTGTCGAGCATTCCTCTTGAATTCGGTATATACACGAGAGCAGTAGACAACAAGCTTACGGAAAACGGAGGTTCGTTGATGCTGGATTACGTTCTTGAAATAAGAGGACACAAGGTACAGCGATGCCAGACCTTCATAAACATTCTTTCAAGAGGAAAATAAAGAAAAGGAGCGGTAGGAAATGACGGTCACGGAATTAAATAAAGAAATAAAGACCTCCTCTCTTACCGGAGCCTACATTTTTTTCGGTAACGAGGATTATCTTAAAAATCACTATATAAAGACCGTACGGAAGACCGTGCTCGGTTCAGAGGATACAAATGATATAAACTACATCCGTTTTGACTCGGAGAACTTTTCGCTTTCGGCTTTAAGCTCCGCTATCGAGACCCTTCCCTGCTTTGCGGAAAAAAAGATGATAGAGATATACGAATGCGATCTTATCTCTATGAACGAAGGAGATACAGAGGATCTTAAAGGGATCTTAGGCTCCTTGGATTTCCACGATCACAACGTACTGGTGTTCTTTACAAGACCCTTTGAATTCGATCCGGGTACTTACAAAAAAGGTGCGCTTATTCCCTCGAAACAGATGGCAAGCCTTTCGGAGGTAGCGAAATGCGTTGCCTTTGAATATGAAAGCGAGTCAAAGCTCGTTTCCTGGATAAAAAGGCATTTCGATGCAGACGGACTTTCGGTAAACGATGCCGATTCAAGAATGCTTATTGATTACTGCGGAAGAGATATGTATTGCCTCTCATCTGAAATAGCAAAGCTTTCCGCATATCTGAAGGCGGAAGAAAGAACCGAGCTGTGTTCAAAAGATATCGAGCTTATATGTATAAGAAACAGAGAGTACGGGGCCTTTGCCTTTTCAAACGCTATTCTTGAAGGAAACGTTGATACAGCATATGCAGTACTTGCAAAGCTTCGGGAACAGAGAGAAAAGCCGGAATACATCCTTTCGGCAATATCGAACACCTTTGCCAATCTCTGCCTTGTGAAGGCGCTGGCGGAAAACGGAGCGACAAAGCAGGACGTGGCGCAAAAGCTGAAGATACACGAATACAGTGCCGGACTCTATCTCAACACGGTGAAAAACAAAAGTCCGAAAAAGCTTCGCAAGCTCTTTGACAGATGCTTCGAAGCGGATGTAAAGCTTAAAAACTCCCCTCTTGACACAGACGAGGTGCTTGACCGTCTCGTCATATCCACGGTAGGTCTCTGATATGGATAAGCTTAAAATAAATATGCCCGTTATAGTTGAGGGCAAGTACGACAAGATAAAGCTTTCCTCGGTGATCGATGCAACTGTCATCAGCACAGACGGATTCGGCATCTTCAAGAAAAAAGAAAAAGATGCACTCATAAAAAAGCTTGCCGAAAGATCAAAAATAATAGTCTTTACGGACAGCGACGGTGCGGGACTGGTCATACGCAATCATTTTTCGGGCATTATACCAAAGGACAGACTGATACATATATACACACCTCAGATAAAGGGCAAAGAAAAAAGGAAAACCGCCCCCTCTAAAGAAGGATATCTCGGTGTGGAGGGTCAAGATACGGAACTGCTTTTGTCTCTGTTCCGTCCGTTTGCGGAGGATGCTCCGAGAAAAACCTCTGCCTCTCTTACAAAATACGATCTTTATGAGATGGGACTAAGCGGCAGAGAGGAAAGCAAGGCAAAAAGGACTGCGCTTGCAAGAGTAATGGGGCTTCCGTCCGACATTTCCGCCAACGCTATGCTTGAAGCCGTAAACCTTCTTTATACGGAAGAGGAGTTTATGGAATTTCTCCGGCTTGCGGAAGAAAAGATGCAATAAAAAAGGATAATGGAAAATGATAAAGAAAATAAAAGAACTGCTAAAAAAATACCGCGAAACTATAAGCTATCTCTTTTTCGGCGTCCTCACTACGGTAGTTGATTTCGTTGCATTTTTCATATTGAATGACGTATTTAAGCTCCCTTCGGAGGATCTGTCCCAGCTCCTCTGTCAGATAATAGCGATGACCTTTGCCTTCGTTACGAATAAGATATTCGTTTTTAAGGACGATACCCGCTCATTCTCTAAAATAGTCGGAATGTTCCTTTCCTTTGCGGGACTCAGGGTAGTAAGTATTCTTCTCAACAGCGCTTTCTTCTTCGTGTTCAGAACTATGCTCCAATTTAACGAATACCTTGTAAAGGCTGTAGGCTCCGTTTTCGTAATAATTCTCAATTACGTATTCTCAAAATTATTTGTTTTTAAGAACAAGAAATAAATCAAAAGCTTCCTCAAACCGTTGAGGAAGCTTTTGATTTTTAACCGTATTTCTTCAAATTTTTTTGTATATATGCTTTTGGCGGAATACCCACAGCAGAGGTAAATATTTTCGAAAAATAAAGAGCATCGCTAAATCCTGAAAGCAGTGCTACATTTTTTACGCTCGTCACACCCTGCTCTACCAAAAATATCGCATGGCGGATCCTCTGTTCTTTAAGATACTGCGTGTAGTTTATACCTTTCTTCTTTTTAAACAAAGTGGATAGATATTTGGAGTCGTATCCAAGCTCCGAAGCTATGGAAGATATAGACAGATCAACATTGGTAAAGCTGTTTTGTGTAATGGAAATGACCTTTGAAATAACGTCATTGTTTTCTTTTTTTATAGGTTTCAGCTTAACAAGAGAATATAAAAGAACGCTTTCACAGACAAGGTCGATATTATCCTCGTCGGCAATGCTTTGGCACTCTGTCCAAAAAGGAATAAGTTCTTCATAGCCGTTTAAGACTGCATTGGCACCGCCTGCATCAAATCTGTAAGCAAGTTCCTCTGCCCGTCTTCCCTGAAAGGCTATATAAAAATATTCAAGTCCGTCCAAGGATCTTACAGAGAAATCATCTCCTTCGCATACAAAGAAAAGACTGCCCTTTTCTATCGGATATTCGACAGAGTTCTTACTGAATATCCCGTTTCCCCGTATAACCAGGTTCATCGAATAATTTCCTGCAGTGTTACCTTCGGCCTGTGCCTCCATAGTTTCTTTCACGTAGTTTAAACATATCAGATCGCTTGACCTGTTGAAATTGAATTTACAAACGTTATTGTTCAACGCACCTTTCTCCTTAAATATAAAAATATATTGTTTATATTATATCACGTTTCCGAAAATAAACAACTTATCTCCATAAAATCCTGTAATATTTCCATTTTATTATCCCGGATCCTATGATATAATCCAAAAAGGATAACGAAAGATCATTCAATAAAATTTTTGAAAAGATTCCCGAGGAAAAAATGTATTACGGACTTGTTATGATCTCCGTTCTTATGTTCGGAGTACAGTTTTATTTAAGCGATCAATACCGGAAGGAAAACGGAACCGGAGCAGACTCGGTATTCACATTCAGTCTGATCGGTGCTCTTGTGGGAATTCCCTGCTTTTCCGTAATAAACGGATTTGATTTTTCCTTTACTCCTTTTGCAATCGTATGGGCTTTCGTTACCGCAGTAAACTCCATTGCCGCAAATCTCTGCACCCTTAAGTCTTTGGAAAGCTCCGATCTTTCGGTATATTCCCTCTTCTCTATGCTTGGCGGTATGATTTTACCCTTCTGTGCAGGGATATTTTTCTATAATGAGTCGGTGACTCTTGCAAAAGTTCTGTGCCTGGTTTTGGTCATCACCGCCCTTTTGATCACTCTAGACCCAAAGAAAAAGGGCGGAGAGATCTATTACGTAGGTATATTCATATTTAACGGAATGTCAGGCGTAATATCAAAGATATACGAAGATGCCCAATTACCCAAAATAAGCTCTGCAGGATATTCACTATGGACAGCCGTCATATCTGCGGTACTTTCGGCTGCTGCCATGGCCGTGTTCAAGAGAGACAAAAAGCTTCCCGGACTTAAGTCTGTGCTTTTAGGTGTAGGCGGAGGACTTCTGAACAAAGTCGGAAATCTGATATTGCTCATATCCCTGGCATATCTTCCCGCTTCCGCTCAGTATCCGATGGTAACCGGAGGCGTCATTGCCGTCTCAACGGTAATATCCATTATCAACAAAAACAAGCCCTCTAAAAAAACTTTGGCAGCCCTTTTTATTTCACTGGCGGGGATATTGGCTCTTGTCGCCGTTCCGATATAAAATACAAAAAAGTGTAAAGGAGAAACACTATGGACAAACGGATAATTAAAATAGGCATCTTTGGCGTTTTTCGCGGAGCTGCGTTTTATAATTCATTTCTTGCTAACAACGCAGAAATAATTGCTGTATGCGATATGAATAAAAAAAGAACCGATGCTGCCAGATCAGTACTGGGAGAAGGTCTTGCCGTATATGATGATTTCGATAGATTCATCGAGCACGAAGGGCTTGAGGCGATCATGCTCTGTAATTATTTCTATGAGCATGCAGAATATGCGATAAAAGCACTTGAAAAGGGTATCAGTGTACTCAGCGAATGTACCTCCAATGCTACGATGGCTGACGGCGTAGCTCTCGTAAGAGCTGCGGAAAAAAGCAAAGGCGTATATATGCTCTCCGAAAACTATCCTTTTATTGCATCAAACAGAGAAATGAGAAACGTATACCGCGGCGGCTCCCTCGGTAAGATAATATTCGGCGAAGGGGAGTATAACCACCCGATAGATCCCGCAGATCTCTATGTGCACAAGGATCTTATCCCGTCTTCGAAGCATTGGAGATATGATACGCCAAGAACCTATTACATCACACACTCTCTTGCCCCACTTATGTATATAACCGGTGTCCATCCCGTGCGGGTCATCGCTGTTCCCGCCTTTGGCGCGGACAGAGGCGTATCCTGCGGGAAAGATGCGGAAGGAAAGATCAAGGTATATTACGGTCCTTCCGAAAAGGCAGCTATAATTACCTGTATAAATAATGACGGCTCTGTATACAGAGTGACCGGCTGTTCCACCTTCGGTGCGGACGAAAGCACCTACAGAATATGCTGCGACAACGGACAAATGGAAAGTTTAAGAGACGGCAGCGGAAGGGTATGCCTTGCTTATAACCATTGGCAGATACCGAAAGGTAAAAATCAAATACAGTGCTATTTTCCGGATACACTTGATAAGGACGACAAACTGGCTGAGCAATTCGGTCACGGAGGCGGAGACTTCTTTGTGGTAAGAGAATTCCTGGATTGCATAAGAGAAGGCAGACAGCCGGAGTTTGACGTTTATTTTGCAACAACAATGGCATCTGTAGCTATATTGGGCCACAGAAGTCTGCTTGAAGGCGGAGTTCCCTATGACCTTCCCGACTTCAGAAAAGAAGAGGAAAGGCTTAAATACGAAAATGACCGCCTTACTCCCTTTTACGGAGCAGACGGTTCTGAACCCACTATCGCATCCTCTGCCCGCCCGGATATGTGTATGACACCCGAAGGAAGAACAAAATACGACAAATTAATGCAGGAAATATAAAAAGATAAAATTATCCCACACCTTACGGTGTGGGATAATTTTATTTTGTAAAAATTCTTGCGGCTATATAAAGAACTGCCGACAAGCTAAACATAGCATAGCTTAATTCTCCTGTTATTCCATACAAGGCTATATTGGAACGTGCTATCAGGGAGGCGCCGTTAAGAACATTCAGCAAAGTAGCCGCAGTAGCCGCCGAATAATAAAATTTGGGAGCAGAGCGGTCAAGCCAATATCTTGTTTCGAAAAGGAAGAACATAAGAAGGGACATTGCCGCAAAGGTGGAAAGATTCCACAAAGGACTGTTGAAGGAAACACTTACGCCAAAATAAGAAGACATAACTCTGAATATCATCTGAGCTGATAAAATAAGTCCGAAAAGGCTCATCAGAGCGCCCTTTCCTTCTCCTGCCGATACGCCAAGTGCAATAAGTGCGAAGTAGGCTAGCGAAAGCGCGGAGCTTATAATAAGTAATATCTCAAGGGCGGGAAGCTCGTTTGTATAAGCCTTAAGGTACGGGATCACTCCCGTGGCAAGTCTTATGGCAAGGTCGGCACCCAAGCATATAAAGACAAGAGCTGAGGAAAAGCGTACAGCCCGTCCGTCCTTCATCTCTTCGGGATATCCGTCTCTTTTTATAAGGAAATACGCGCTTATAGATACGAGCATAAACACCGCAAGAGCGATATAAATAATCGAGGAAGAAGAGCCGTCCCCGAAAAGCCCCGTTTCTCCGTTATAATAGCGTTTTATCTGAAAATGCTGAAGCACTGCAAAAGCAAGAGCTCCCACAAGAGAAAGTGCATATATTATCTTGCAGTAGGGAGAGGTCTTCTTTGCTTCTTCTCCGTAAGAATACTGTTGATCCATTTTATTTCCACCGCCTTACCCCATTATTATATTACAACTAAAGAATAATTTCAATATTTTTTATTTATTAATATTCCGTACACACAAAGATACTTGTAAACAGAGCCAATTAAGTATATAATAAGTACAGAAAATATGCTTGAAAGGAAAATAAATATGCCATACGGATACGGTTATCTCTCATATATAATTTTTATGCTCCCTGCCATACTACTCACACTTTGGGCGCAGATAAAGGTGAAGTCCACCTTCCAAAAATATTCAAAGGTGAGAAGCGGAAGAAATATAACGGGTCGGGATGCCGCAAGGGCTATCCTTGATTCAAAAGGGCTTTATAACGTAAGTATTGAACCGACAAGAGGCAATCTTACAGACCATTACGACCCGAGAGCAAACGTTATAAGACTTTCCGAGTCTACCTACAACTCAAGCTCCGTAGCAGCAATCGGCGTTGCGGCTCACGAGGCGGGTCACGCGATCCAGTATGCGGAAGGATACGGGCCTATCAAGCTCAGGACCTCCATCATTCCGGTGTGCAACAGCGCCGCAAAGACCGCGCCTTTGCTTCTCCTTATAGGACTTATCTTCGCCTCGCCCGCTCTTTTCTATGCGGGTATCATCGCATTTTCCGCCGCGGCGGTATTTCAGCTCGTTACCCTTCCCGTTGAGTTCAATGCATCTTCAAGAGCTATTGAGATCCTTGACGGCGGCGTACTTGACAGAGATGAGGCAAGAGATGCCAAAAAAGTGCTTGATGCGGCGGCTCTCACCTACGTTGCCGCTCTGGTGACCTCTCTTATGCAGATACTTTACTACCTCTCCCGCTTCAACAGCAGAAGAAATTAAAATGAAGCAGCCGTGTGTCAGACGACACACGGCTGTTTTATTCTTTTCACGACTCAAACATAAGCTTTATGAAAAGTCCGCCCTGAACCGTTCTGTTTCTGAAGCCAACAACGTGGGATGTATCGCAATAATACCAGTCAGTCATGGGAACTCTCGTTCTCATAGTATCGTAAGCCGACCAGAGGCTATCCGTCAGCTTCATAAAATCTTCTTTTGTTTCCGCAAGAGATGCGACCCAAAGGAGCCAGTCGGATTTACCGTATTTTTCTCTTGAATCAAGAGGTGCTCCGTAAGGAAGGAGCTCCTTCTTGTATCTCTCGATCTCGCCCTTGTAGAAATCCTCCGTGAAAAGCTCCGTTTTCCAAAGCTTATCCCATACGGAGTTATACTTGAGAGAGAAGGTATCGGGTCTGTCGTAAGCGAGCCTGAAGCTGCCGTCGGCATTGCGTGCTCTCTCCATAAGGGATACGGCGTATTCCTTTGCCTTAAGATGCATTTCCTCTGCCTTCTTATCTTCTCCGAATCTCTTGAGTATACGGCTGTATCCTTCAATACCCATTATTGCTTTAACAGACAGATTTACATTATGTGCCATATGTCCCGCAAAATCGTCAGTGCAGAGCTGATTTTCGGGGTCAAGTCCGTATCTTATGAGATATTCGTTCCACTTTGTCACAGTATCCATATAAGGTCTGACAAAATCCGTATTGCCGTCCGCCTCGCATATTGCGGCAAAAAGAATGATCATATTTCCGCATTCTTCCACGGGCATCTGTCCGTCCTTATTTATATAGACCTTCTCCTTACTTCTTTCTACCCAATACATCTGTCCGTCAAGGATCGGATACATACCGAGATCATGGGGAGCAAAGTCGAACGTCCACTCCTTTGATGCGGCATATCTCATAACGGGGCGGAGCATACCTTTAAGAAGCTCGGTATTGTAAAGAAGGAACAGAGGTGCCGAAGGATAGGTAACGTCTACGGTAGCCGCACAGCCTCCGGAATAACATTCTTTGGATATATAAAGAACATCTCCGTTTTTATCAAGGACAAGCTTATGAGCCGCCATGACCTGACGAAGCGCCAATAAAAGCAGTTCCGCATATTTTTCTCCGCCCTTTGCTGCGGCTTCCTTCTTCAGCTTATCGGAAAAAGCACAGCATCTTGAGAAGAGCTCATCGTAATCGTTTGCCGCTTCCGATAAAGCCGATTCCATCGTCTTTCCGCCCTTTTTCCAATACGCCTCAAGATCGTCATCAAAATATTTTATACTGTATACGTCGTCATATCCGAAGAGGAAAAGAGCATCATCCAAAAGCTCAGTCTCGCAGTATATGGCATACATACCGTTAATGACCGTATGACCGATCTCGCCTTTTCCTTTTACGCCGAGGTAGAGAAAGCCCCAGTCTATACGTATACCGTCTCCGCTTCTGCCGAGCACCTTCTGCTCACCGTTACCCATTTTCACAGCGGTTACGCCTTCCGCTTTAACAGAGGAAGCAAGAGCTCTTCCTTCTCCCTTTGTATTGAGGACGAGTTCTTCCGATGCGGTAAATCTTACCTTTACCTTGTGATCCTTGCCATCCTTACTTTCGTAAGAGGCTTTACAGTATGCAATGGGACGCGATGCATAGTAAAGATCGTCCGTAAGCAAAGGAGATGTAAAAGTAAGGTGCAGACGTATCTCATCTGACGAACACACGATATACGTGGAATAGGCATCTATGTCCGTGCTCTCTATTCTCATTGTTTCTTCTGCATTTGTTTCATTGTAGCCTAAGAAATGATATTCCTTTCCGTCAACTGAAACTCTTCCCTGCATGGTATTGGGACTTCCCGTCCAGTGTATGGGATTTTTTAAAACAGAGCTCTCAGACCATACTGAAAAATATGGATCTATCGTTATTATAGGTGTTGCAGGCAAACGCATATTCATTTTTTAAAATTCTCCTTGAAATTCTCATTAATTTGCATTATAATGCATTTATAAGTAATTTTCCATATGAAATCCAATACAAAAAGTGAGGAATACACTTTGATAGAGTTTGTGAAGGCTTTTTATCCGACAGATACGGAGGCTCCCATACACATAGAGCTTGCAGGAATCTCGTATCCGGATCCCAAATATCATATAAGAAGAAATATATCCAATATCTGGGTCATAGAGTACGTACTTGAGGGCATAGGCTACGTAAAGCACGGAAATAAGGTACACCAGGTTACGAAGGATACTATCTATCTGCTCCACAAGGGTGAACCCCACAATTACTACTCCGATACCGACGAGCCTTTTTCAAAAATATTTTTAAACGTAAGAGGCTCTATATGTGAGCAGCTCATAAGCTCCCACGGCCTGTCCAATGAATATTTTTTTGACGGCAGCGGAGTGAAAAACAGTTTTGAAAAGATCCTTTCGGTGATAAACTCAGACGATAGCGATAACGAAAAGCAGTCAACACTTCAGGGAATATTCATTGAGATACTTTCAAGGATATCCAAGGTGCATTACGAATCAATGCACAGCGAGGAAGCATTGAAGCTGAAAGATTACCTTGATTCGAATCTTTCCGGCATCGTCTCGGCAAAAGAGCTTGCACAAATAATCTTCCGCTCCCCCGACTACTGTCTGAAGCTGTTCAAACGGGAGTTTGGCATAACGCCCTATGCTTATCAGCTTGAGCGTAAGATGCAGGTAGCAAAATCTCTGCTTTCCGATACACATATGTCCGTCGGTGAGATCGCTTCAACTTTAGGATACAGCGACCTGCATTATTTTTCAAATCTTTTTAAGGAAAAATGCGGTTGCCGCCCCTTAACCTACAGAAAAAAAGAAAGATAAAGACAGAGATACGTAGATCACGTATCTCTGTTTTTTATTTTGCTATGAGAGTACAGTAGTCCCTTATAAATTTTTCTTTGTCCGAGATCCATCTTACGGCACAGTTTACGGAGTTTCCTTCCTCGGATATCTTCGTATAACCTTCCTCATCTACCAGGATCGGGAGTGTCTCATATTCTAACAAACTGTTATCGTATACCATATATATAGGGAGTATATCGTAGAGTATTGAAGTCTTGTCCGTAACATTAACAAAACCGAAAGTAAGCCACAGACTAAAATCACTAATAAGCACTTTTGCCACCGTATCCTCGGAATTTATAAGAGCGGCATAATCCTCTCCCGCAGCCTCGAGCAGGCTGCACACATCAAGGGGTGCTACTGTAATATCCTTATATGACCGGATGACTTTTTTCGAAGCCTCAATATCTGCAAATACGTTATATTCTTTATCGGGAAGGGCTCCGCCGAAATATCCGCCGTATATACTTCCGAACATAGCTACCACTCTTACTTTGTTTGCAACTTCGGGCTCTATTTCAAGCATTTTAGCAAGATTTGTCATAGGACCCAGAGCAATAACGGTAACGGGTTCATCGGAGGTCATTATAATATCCACCGCCGCTTTTACACCGTCTTCTATAACACAGCCGTAATCGGAAATAGAATAGTCCTTTCCAAACTCATACTGGTAAGGATCGCGCATAGATATATCCTCCGCCCCGATGCCGATAGGGATGTCTTTATATCCGCATCTCGTAAGAAAACGCGCAATAAGAGCCGCTCGCTTACGAGTTTGTCCGAAAGACGAAGTAATGAGAGCAATATCTTTAGGTGCTGTCTTCAGCATATATGCCAAAGCAAAGGAGTCGTCTATATCGTCGCCGAAATCCGTATCAAATATTATTTTCATAAGTTTACCCCACTCTTTTCCCTTTCATTTATAATACAGCGGGAGTCCATTATGGAATCCTCAAGTATTATCTCACCTATTGAGTCAGCGGTAATATATCCCTCGGCAGGGTTCTTTACAGAAAGGACAGAACCTTTTATATCCGCTTCTACCTCGGAATATTCAAACGAAAGATCCGTTTCCTCCATGGTACAGTCAACGAGCTTTAATCCTTTGCAATAGCAAAGAGGCTGTGTTCCGATAATACGGCAGTTAATAAATGTAATATCCTCTGCATACCAGGCAAGATACTCCCCTTTTACGGTACTGTTCTCTACCACGATATTTTTTGCATGCCAGAAAGCATCCTTTGTATCAAGGAAGGAATCTTTGATATGCATATCCTCTACGTATTGGAAGGAATATTTTCCTTTCATATGGAGCTTTTCTATATTTACCCTTTTGCTCTCAAAAAGGAAATACTCGGACTCCATTTCGCAATCCTCTATATTGAGTCCTCTGCATCTCCATCCGAATTCCGGTGAAACTGCTTTCGTGCCTTTAAAGCTTATATTATCACACTCTCTTAAGCACTTTACGCCCTCAATATAGGAATCCGTGATCTCACCCTCCGATGCATACCATATAGGTGCTCTTGTAAGAGTATCCATTTTGGAATTCACAAGTTTAAAACCTTTTGAATGCCATAAAGGATAGCGCAAAGAGAATGAGCAATCTTTTACTTCAACGTTTCTCGATTCCTTAAGAGCAGATTCACCGTCTCGGGGACCTTCAAATCTGCAGGCCTTAACTCTTGTATCTTTCAGGTTGTACAAGGCTCTTTCTTCATCGAAAACTTTTCCTTTTATTTCTGTCATAATTTTTCTTCCGTATTTTTCCTATATATTTCTGCATTATTATAACACATACGTGTCAGAAAATAAAGCTTTTTTGTTGACAAAAAGGGCACTATGTAATAAAATTCTATAGACGAAAGGCGTGATATTATGAGTAAGAGTAAAATATATCTTGAAGCGGCAGCCGCCACCGGGGAACTTATAGAAAAAGCCGGATTAAAAAAGGGGCAGGTACTCGTTGTGGGCTGCTCCACAAGTGAAGTCATGGGAAGGTCCATCGGAAGCTTCTCCTCCCCTGAAACTGCGGAAGAGTTATTCAGCGGAATATTTGACACACTAAACAGTAAAGGAATATATCTTGCGGCGCAATGCTGTGAGCATTTGAACCGTGCAATAATAGCCGAAAGAGAGGCATTTCCTTTTGCGGAGGAGGTCAATGCCGTACCCCAGCCCAAAGCGGGAGGCTCCTTTGCCTCTGCCGCATACAAGCATATGAAGGACCCTTGTGTATTTGAAGAGATAAAAGCAGATGCCGGCATGGATATAGGCTATACGCTTATCGGTATGCATCTGAAAAAGGTAGCCGTTCCGGTAAGACTTGAAAACGACCGTATCGGCGAGGCGAAGGTACTTGCCGCAAGGACGAGACCCAAATTTATCGGCGGTGCAAGAGCCGTATACGACGAAGAAAAGCTTTAATCATATCGGGAGATACAAATGCATCTGATATTTTCATCCTGCGATTTTAAGAATGAAAACTCTAAAAAGGTCATTCTTGAAAACCTCGGTATGCCTATAGAGGAGTGCCGTGTACTTTTCGTACCAAACGAAAAGGCCTCTCCGCAGGCTATCCGCGGAGAGAAGTTCTATTTACGTCTTGAATCCTACGGATTTAAAAGAGAAAATATAATCGTACTTGACTATTACCGTACGGAAAACTTTACAGATCTCAGCATTGACGCCGTATATGTTAGCGGAGGAAACACCTTCGGAACAATGTACAGACTGAAAAAGCACGGCTTTGCCGACAGACTCATAAAATACGTCAAGGACGGAGCAGTTTATATAGGCGGCAGCGCGGGTGCTCATATAGCAAGTGCAAATATGGAGCACGTACTGCGTTACGATGCGAACAGCAACGGTATTGAAGATATGCAGGGACTCGGACTTTTCAACGGTATTTTTATATGCCACTATACCGAAGAAAGAGAGGAGCATTTTTTGAAGCTTAAGGAGGAGGGAAAGTACCCCGTATACGCTTTAAGCAACGATGACTGCATTGTAATAGATATATAAAAATTTCGCCGTGTTCGAATTAAAGAACACGGCGAAATTTTTATCAATATTTGATGTTTTCCAAGGGAAGGAGGTATTGCTGCTTACGCAGTTCCTGCTCTGCAAGGTAGGACTGATCTGCAGAAGAGTGAAGCTCCTGGAGGTAGTGGTGGTGATTGTTGAGTATATCTTCGTTATGTCTTCCGAGCATAAGCATTGCGATACTTGAACACTGGTCAGCCGCACGCTCCAGATGAGTAAGCATTTCCATAAATACGAGACCCTGGTCAACGGAACATATTCCTTGGCGGAGGCGGGCAGTATGTCTGTTCTTAAGCATAAGAACCATATCGTCGATGACCTCTTCCAAAGGCTCGATACGTCTTGCGGTCATTTCATCATCATCCTCAAGTGCCTTGACTGTCAGGCTGAGTATCTCTTCGACCGCTTCTGTAAGAATATCGAATTCCTTCTGAGCACCCTCGGAGAACTTAGCAGATTTGTCGTTTAGCTTCTTTGCCATTTCGTCATAATTGGTGGCATAGTCACCGATACGCTCAATATTGGGTATGCACTGCATAAGCATATTGAGCTGCCTGTTATCGCCTTCAGTTTCAATACTCTTGGAAAGCTCTATAAGATAGTTATCGGCATTATCCGCAAAGCAGTCAAGCCTGTCCTCGCATTCGTTTATCTCTTCGGTTATCTTGGGATCATAAGCTTTGAACTGTTCGATAGCAAGCTTCGAATTATCCTTTGCCGCCCTTGCCATTACACATACGGAGTTCATTACGTTGTCAAGCGCAAGGGTAGGGGAGATCATAAGCTTCTTATCAAGCTCTGCAAGTTCGGGATACTTGTCCTCTTTTGCGGGATCATCCTTAACGAAGAAGCAGGATATCTTTACAAGCAATCCCGTAAAAGGAAGAAGAATTACCGCGGTTATAAGATTAAACAAGGTCTGGAAATCGGCAATTGCACCGCTATTAACGTAGCTGCCCCAAAGATTTCCGAAAGCACCGAACTCCTTTAAGAGAGTCATAGCTATCATAAATAATATGGTACCGACGGTATTGAACACGATATGTGCAACACCCGTGCGCTTGGCATCCTTGGAGGAGCCGATAGAGCACACCATTGCGGTAGTGACGCAGGTACCGAGGTTTATACCCATAATAATCGGGTACACAAGATCAAATGTCATAACTCCGGTAGATGAGAGAGCCTGAAGTATACCGACCATGGCAGAGGAGCTCTGAATGATAGCGGTAAGAACAAGACCGGTAAATATTCCGAGAAAAGGCATATCGCTGAAGTAGGAGAGCACATTAACGAAAGCCTCCGACTCAGCCAGGGGTTCAACGGCATCCGTCATGGAAATAAGACCCGAGAAGAGTATGCCGAAGCCTAAGCATATCATTCCGATGCTCTTTGTGCTGGTCTTTTTGATGAACATTATAAGTATGATGCCTATAGTAAGTGCAATAGGTGCAAGTGTATCCGGTTTAAATAGTGACAAAAGGGATCCGCTTGAAGACTCAATATCCATAAGTCTTATAAGCTGTGCCGTTACAGTAGTTCCGATATTGGCACCAAGAACTATACTTACAGCCTGGCGAAGATTAAGTATTCCCGCACCGATAAGACCTACCGTAAGAACTATGGTTGCGGTGGAACTCTGTATTATCGCAGTAACGATAGTACCTGTAAGAACTCCGAGAAATGCGTTTTGCGTAAGCTTACCCAAAAAGTTTTTAAGTGCGTTTCCGGACCCCTGCTTGAGTCCGTCTCCCATTATCTCCATTCCGTAAAGGAACATAGCGAGACCGCCCAAAATAGAAACAATTGTTAAAAAAACCGTCATTTTTTCCTTTCCTGTCGAATCAGCCGTAGATTCAACTTTTTATATCTTGATTTTTGTTCGTACGTGTTTATTATAATATATACAAAACTCCAAATCAAGAAAAAATTTCAAAAAATGCACAAAAGAAGCAATTTGAGGTAAAAACTCTCCTTGCAAAAACCCGTAAGCAGTATATTTCTATTCAAACGTTACGTATTCGGGATATATGTTTTCTCCAAACAATCGGTTTTTTCTGTCAAGCCATAATTTATGGAAAGTAAGTTTTTTCATTGAAGAACATCCTTGGAAAACGTGTTCTCCGAGTTTTTTTACCGTCTCGGGTATAAAAGCTTCTTTTATGGAGAGACAATCTTTGAAAGCTTCGGAGCCAATAGCATAAATGCTTTCCCCGAGGGGTAAGTTTTCAAGAGATTCGCACTCAGCAAAAGCGCTGGTGTATATATATTCCAAGCTGTCATACCCAGATAGCTTTGTCAATCCCATACATTTGAAAAATGCTTTATTACCAATGTTTTTTACCTTGTTTGAAAAATCCACAGAGTTTAGGCTCCTATAATTTAAGAAGCTGAATTCGGATATCTCCGTCACTTCATTAAACACTATATCTTTTACTATCTTACCGTCGATCTCAAATAAACAGTAGCCGTCTCCGTAAAAAGGAACCGAACCCTCGTTTTCGAAAACGATGTTGCTTGCCCATTGGTCTGCACTGCCATTATAAATTATTTTTTCCATAGAGACACATCCGACAAAGGCATCTGTTCCTATGTTGCAAAGCTCTCTTCCCAAGGTTATCACAGAAAGACTTGAGCAGTTATGGAATGCCTTTTCTCCGATAGTCCGAATTCCGCTCAACGTGACAGAGTTAAGTTTTGAGCAATACGCAAAAGTTTCCTTGCCCAAAGTCGCCATATCTGCCGGCAAGATAATATCGGTCAAGGATATACACTGCTCGAAGGCATTATCGGGAATTCTTTTTACATTACCGTTTATATGTACCTTTTTAAGATTGATGCATTCCTTGAACGTATATCCGTCCGCTATCCGCACATAACCGTTTATATATACTTCCTCAAGAGCCAAGCAACGGTAAAATACTCCTGAATACATCGTTACATCTCCGTTTACTGTCACAGATCTGATAATATCGTTAAATATAAATGCGCCTTCCGTTATTGTAACGGGACTTTTTCCGAAGTCAATGATCAGATCCTCGGGACACTTCGTTTTATCATATCCGACTATTTCTACCATATTATCCACGTAACGGTACAAAATTCCCTGTTCATCCGAATGCACTTCCCGTTCTTCACCCGCACCAACGAATTCATCTATAGAATATACATCTGACATATACGTATCAAAGGGTATGAGCAAACTTACGTACTCGTTTCTTTTTTCACTAAATGCTCTTTCGGATATTTTATACGGTTTTCCGTTATGGGTCTTTGGAAGATCTATTTTCCATTCGGGACCGCTATATGAGATCAATCGGTATCCTTCTCCGCTTGCATCCTCGATAAAGAGCAATCCGTCCTCCGTTCTGCCAGGAAGTACCGAATCGTTTTCAGGATCTGTAGAGATCTTCTTAGCATGTTCCGATATCTCGCTTTTCTTCCACTCTTCAGATCTAATATCAAGCTCGGAAGCATTGTCGATCAAATACAGACTGTCACAGTGAGCGAAGGCAAGATCTCCAATATGCTGAAGAGAACCGGGCAAATATACATAATACATTCCATTGC
This sequence comes from Oscillospiraceae bacterium, assembly GCA_015064425.1. Next base: position 21,596 of record SVSF01000007.1, read on the forward strand.
AGTTGTTAAAAGCATAGTCTTCTATCTTAACTAAGCTTTCCGGCAAATACAATTCGGTAATTCCGCTGCACTGATCAAATGCTCTTTGCCCTATGGTAGTTACGCCCTCCGGAATACGGATAGCTCCCGTAAATTGCGTATCCACATAAGCTATGGAGGACCCCAAGACGTAAACGCCGTTTTTAAAGCTTTGCTCAGAATAAGCAATTCCCGAAACATCGAATGCTTTCGGATCGATCTTGGCGTTAAAATCATCGGATACGCTAATATCATTCAATGAAACACATCCTTTAAATGCATAAGCTCCTATATTGACCAAAGAATCCGGAAGAGACAGATCATTCAAAGAAACACAGGATAAAAAAGCTTCGTATTCAATGTATTTCAAAGTTTCCGGTAAGTGTATCCGCTCAAGTTTAGTACAATTTGCAAAAGAACCTTTTTCAATACTGTTTATGGTATTCGGCAAACTTATACTTCTTATATTTCCATCATAAAAGCTGCCTTCACTAATGTGATATACGGTGTATCCGTCTATTTCTTCGGGAATCTTAATATCATACACATTATCATCATCTTGCCAATAAGAAAAAATATATGCTCCGCTGTTGGACAGCTTGTAATAAACTCCATCCCTCACGTAATAACCGTAAGTATCAAATGAAATGTCCTTTGCCAGTTGTGTACTGTATACAAATGCTCCGCAAACTAAAGCCGTTGCAGCAACAACTGTAAACAGAAGCATCTTTGGAACTGCATCTTTCTTTAACTGAGCCCCTGTTCTTACTAATGAGAACCCAATATTATATTTTATAATTCCCAACTCGATCAAAGAGAAAATTATCTGCGCAGCCAGTGGTATCCAACACAGAGCAAGATACGTTCTTGTATCAGTTCCCCAATAGGACAGCCAGATTCTTGTATATTCTTGACTTGCATATACTTTTGGAATTATAAATCCCAAAAGTGCTGCCACTATGCATACCGAAGAGCCCACGCACAATTTCTTGTGCATAATATTTATACTTTTTTTTCGGTAAATATAGCGCATTCCTCTGCCCAAATAGGAATAGTTCTTTCTGTATATAAAAACACACAGGAGCGATATGATCGGCCACATCCAAACAATAAAATACGCTATGCTTAAAATAGATGATCCGTAAAGACTTCCTATAAAATACTTGTCTATAAAATAAGGCGAATTTCTCTTTGCTGACTCTACCGTACTCAGTATTTCAAAAATACACAGTAACACGGCAAACAGGCTTATAAAAATCACAAAATTCTTTTTATACGTTCTGTATATTTTCGTATTTTTATCCAGAGACCTACACATCTGCATAAAATAAAACAGTATCGGAAGCAATAAAATATTACATACAGTTTCTGAAATATCGACAGCAGATCTGTAAATAAAAATATCCAAAGATTCCGTATGTTGCATTGACAAGATTATTTCAATCGCCAAAACAACAGGAATGGCAAATACAAATACGTTTTTTAAAACATTTAAAACAGCATCGGCTTCATTTATGCTCCTTTTTTTGAAGGTATGCCTGCTTTTTTTTGTGCGCCTGTTTTCGCTTTTTACAGAATTTATGCATTTTGCACAGTATGCATCGTTCTGAAGTTCCAGTTCCTTATCGTTCCAATCGTTCCCTGTAAGTAACGATAGCTTTCTGCAAGCATTCCTTGTACGGATAAAAGCTTCTTTGGCTTCTTCATTCGGTAAATCGCCATCGATCAACTGCGCATACATAAAATTTTCATTGATCTTTTGGTAAAGCGATACCATATCTACGCTGCCGTTTTGAGATAGCCCTATCGTCACACGATCAGAAAGCATACGATACTTATCCGCAAAAGATCCATATCTCGGGGAATAAAAAGAAATAAGCACATTTTGTACGGATAAGTATAATTCCGTACCTATATCTTTCTCAGAAACCTTCGCTAAAAAATCAGAAATTTCGGTCCTTTTTCGGATAAATACTGCAGTCGAGTTTGCACTCAAATATTCGACTCCGCATCTGCATATCATCTCAAGATCTCCGCAACTGACAGCCATATCATAAGTTTTCGCAAGAAGTCCGGGCAAATTAAATGATCTTACAGAAAAAAAGTTTGAATTTATGCATTTACACAGCTGATACGAAATACGTGTACACAGTTTGCGCCCTTCGTCAGTAAATCCCGCTTTCTTTTCAGAGTTCCTAAATAAGGAGTATGCCAACGCCGCATACCGTTCAGCGTGGAAATAATTCCGGCTTTCAAACAAAAGTTCGCTTATACACAAAGCTTTTCCGCATAAAACGTCATAATCTTTTTTATATACCTTTTTTTGAATATTGGTAGAGATTTCAAAAAAAGTAATTGCCCGTTTATCGTGCCTTCCCAATACGGCTTTTCCGCACAGATAATATATTTCTGCAATATATTGCGAGTGATTTTTCCTTATATTCTTACATTTTGTCATCTCCTGCACGAGCACAGTAGCCAAATCTACTATTTCATTTGAGTTGAATACAGGTCGGTTATTCAAGTATTTGATAACAATATCGGACAGCAGCAAAAGTTCATTTTCTTCACAATGGCGGAAAAATTCTTTTCTTTGAGAAATCAATATTTTTATAATTTCTTCGGCAACAAACTCTGTAACATCTTCCAAAGCATAAAGACATTTTATTATTGCTTTCCAATTTTTACATTTTCCGGAGAAGATAATAGCATTACGGTAATTGATCGGATATTTCTCTGCCGCTGAACTAAAATACTCTCCTGCACAATTATATATCCCGTCACACGATAATTTATCTGTGTATGATCGAATAGCATCACGGATAATAGCATGAGCAAACGACCATTTACCGTCTGCATTTTGTTGCACATGCATTCTGAACATTCTGCGGTACATTGAAAAATCCGCCGCAGTTAAATGGATACCTGCGTAATGAGAAATATCTATAAGCTCTTTCTCACTGATTCCGTTATAAGAATTTGAAAGAAGCGCTGATATATAATCGAATTTTTCTCCCAAACGGGTTTTACTTTTTTGTATCAAACTGACGAAGACCTTATCAAAAGTATTACCTGCTTTTCGTATAGTATCACACAGATACTGTACTATAGCATCTGCCGGGGACATATTAAAATTCTTCTCTTTCTGAATTATACTTCGATAATCATCCGTATCAAAAGAGCACAGCAATTCCATCAGCGTAGAAATATATATCGGGAGACCGCAAACGATTTCATTTTTACTTCCTCGCTTGACTTTCATCAAGTCTACAGCTTCTTTAGGCATCTCCTTGTGCATAAATGCAGATATTCCGTGAATAACATCCGCTATATACTGTGGCTTTATGGCATTAAGATACCAAAGCTGCACATTTCTTTTTTCAAAAAGGCTTTCATATCCCGGTAAACAAGAATATACTATTTTTACGCCTTTGGGAATAATCAGATCATTCAGCCAATCAAGTTCTCTGTACTCTTCCGATTCATCAAACTGGTTTACTGCATCTACCGTAATAAGTATTTTTTTATGTTTTGACTCTTCAAGCAAAGATAAATAAAGCTGTTTTTTTATTTGTTTGTAATCCCAGCCCATTATCTCTTGTTTAATATCGGGATTTAAAATACCGCAAATATACGATGCCAGGAAACGAAAGTCTCCGGATTGGGGAGATATACCCGCCCAAAAAGGAATAACTCGCCAGCCTTCTGCCTCAGCCTTGTTGCATAAACCCGCAAGAAGGGTACTTTTACCCATTCCTGATTGGGATATTACAGCTATTTCCGAAGAATAATCTATTTCTCTGTTGATCAAGTTCATCAGCTCATTGATCTCTTCACTTCTTCCGAACATCCGTTGAGCTTGGGATTCTCTTAAAAAATCGTGCAATTTATATTCAGTATCTAAAACGCCTGTCACGTTTTTTGTAAAATACGGAAGTATCTCTTTTTCGATTACACCGATCAATATATTTTTTATCTGCTCTGCCAAAGGCTCTAAGCCGACAACATGTTTATTACTGTCATCCCACCGGCAAAAATACTCAAAAGTATTATCCGCATAGTTATTCTTTAAATATTCCTTTAGAGCTCGACATTTCTTACTTGATTCAGGTTCTTCGGGGAAATATGTTTTTCTTAAATTTTCATCCGAAATATCCAACGGTTTAATGCCTTTACGCAAAAAAAAGAAACAATGATTAAAATTTTTTACCTGAGACAGGGCGTATTTTACTTCCAGTTCCGTAACACTGACGTTATAATCAGAGTTCAAAAACTCTGATTCGTATCCTAACATTGCGTTCTCGACATCTATTTCGGGAGGGATCCAACCATATCTTTCGCCGATAAAACCGATAAAGAGCGGATAACTTCGCTCTATTTCATCAAAACATACTCTCAGGATCTTTTGAGTATTGGCCTTCTCGGATTCTTCGTTGACAGTATCTATTCCCCAACGAAGATCTATAATATCCATACGCAGGTGATATCGGGAAAAATATGTCAAAAGCTCAGGTATAACATAATTGTGCAGCATATCTCGCTCATCATGCATATCCTGAAAAGTACTCGAAATAAAAATGTTATGATTAAGTTTCATACCGTTTCTCTCTTTCGTTATTTCGTACTACCGTTAAATCCGTTATCTTTGAGGCACTGTATTATTTTATCTTCATCGGTTTCGGCTAATAAAATATTTCCGTTCTCATCTAAAATAAAGACCAAAAAATCTCTGGCGCGAAATTGTATTCCTTTTTCGTTCACAGTTTTTTCGAATACGTCGCCCATAATTGAATCGCCCTCTGTATATGAGTGTACCGTCACATTAGCTTTTTCGCCAAAAGTCTCAACGCTCATATCAAAAGTACGCCTTATTTCCGGAAAAGTAACGGTATGAAAGAATTTATCATACATTGTCTCGTGATAAGCAAAAACTACGACCTGTCCCCGCCACTCCGTTTCTTTTATTTCAGTTTCTTTGGGAATAAAAATACATATTAACACCAGGGCAACTACCAGCACCGAAATCAATACATACATTTTTGCTCTCCGGCTTATATACAGTCCCGCAACACCTAAAGAGAGTTTTTCTATTTTAATATTCGTACTTAAATCAGTCGATCTGTTATTTCTCATAATACACCTGAAAAACATTTTTCTTCATTATATCACTTCAATACCGTATTGTAAATATTAAGCCTAAAACAGGGACGAGTATCTCAGCGTTATGTACGCAAATCACAAAAAAAGCAAAGAGGCTCAGCCTCTTTGCTTTATTCTTTGTTTTTGCTTTTTTTGATGTCTTTTATCCGAGTTCCTACCTTACCTATGATAGCATTGCCTTTAAGATACAGACGCTCTTTATTCTTTTTAAGAAATCCTTTGAGTTGTTTTTTGTGGTGGCAGAGTTTTTCCTCACATTCTGTGCAGGAAAGGCAGTTATTCGTATTCTCCGAAAAACGTTCGGGATGTTTCTTCACAGAGATCTCCCAACGTATGAGCAAAGCCGCAGACAGTGCGAATATACTTATGGTGAAAGGGTGAATAATGAATACAAGCGGAGTAAACATCATAGCATAATCCCAGTTATATATGCGGCAGGTGGTACAGCATTTGTTTTTCATAAACCAGGTCTGGAACGGGCAGAAAAACAGTATGCATATCATATCGCAGACAGAGTATACAAGGCTTATGAGCAAAAGTATTCCTCCATCGATCACCTTCGTATAATAAAGGATACCGAATACGGCGTTCATAGCCAACCAGCCGACAGCGATACCTATTGTGACCTTAGCGGGCTGTATTACAGGTACTCCGTCCGTATCTTCTCTTTTCTTATAATTTCTTGAAAACTGCTTCTGACACCCCATGCTTTCCACCTTATCGGGGAAAAAGCGAAGCATCATCTCTATGGCAAAGATCAACCATATGGCTGCGAGCACCGGAGTGTTTTTTTCATAACCGCCGAAAATATCTCCGCTATCGTTAAGCTTTCCCAGTATATAAAGTACTGCTGCGACCACCAAAAGAAGCGATCTTTCCACAAGCTTCAGATAATGCAGGGCTGAAATGCGGGATATCTTTCGTCTGTTCTTCAGCATACAGTTGCTCCTTTCCTTAAGAATTAAGTAAGATTATACTATTTGCCCGTAAAAAAGTCAAGGTAAATAAGACTCGCTTACTGTCAGTCTTGAAAAATTAACAGTTTTGCCTTATAATTATAAAAAACAGTTCAAAGGTGAGAATATGAAAAGGATATTCCTTATAGTACTTGACAGCCTCGGCATAGGAGCCCTTCCCGATGCGGAGAGCTTCGGTGATGCGGGATCCGATACTCTTCGCAGTATTTCCGCTTCCGAGCATTTTTATATACCCAATCTCTTAAAGCTGGGTATTTCCCATATTGAGGGACTTTCCTATCTCGGAGAAGCTGAGCTGATCTCCGCCGTAGGAAGAGCAAAAGAACTTTCGGCAGGTAAAGATACTACAGTAGGTCATTGGGAGATAGCGGGACTTGTATCGGAGCAGCCCTTTCCCACCTATCCCGATGGTTTCCCCGAAAGCATAATAAAGGAATTTGAAACGGAATGCGGCAGGGGAGTTCTCTGCAACAAGCCTTATTCGGGAACTGACGTTATAAGAGATTACGGAAAAGAGCATTTGGAAAGCGGAAAGCTCATCGTATACACCTCGGGAGACTCCGTATTTCAGATAGCCGCTCACGAGACGGCAGTTCCGCCCGAAGAGCTTTACAAATACTGCAGAACAGCAAGAAGAATACTCAAAGGTAAACATTGTGTAGCAAGAGTTATTGCACGTCCCTTTGAGGGTGAACACCCATATGTGAGGACCTCAAGACGCCATGACTTTTCCGCCGAACCCGGTGGAGACACTATGCTTGACGCTATAAAACGTGCGGGGCTCGATACCATAGGCGTGGGAAAGATACACGATATATTTGCAGGGCGAGGTCTTACCGAATTTGTCTACACGGAAGGTAATACAGACGGAATGGCAAAAACGGATAAATTTGCAGAAAAAGATTTCAACGGACTTTGTTTTGTAAATCTGGTGGATTTTGATTCTAAATACGGACACAGAAACGACGTGGACGGTTATGCAAAGGCTCTTTCGGAATTTGACCTTTGGCTCGGTTCCTTTGTAAATAAACTCGGCAAAGACGACGTTCTTATCATATCTGCCGACCACGGCTGCGATCCCGCCACGGTCTCCACGGATCACTCTAGGGAATACGTTCCCATAATCATTTACGGAAGCTCTGTAAAACCTGTAAAACTGGGAACGAGAGAAAGTTTCTCGGATATTGCCGCAAGCATTTGTGATATGTTGGGCGTAGACTTTGAGTGCAGGGGAGTGAGCATGAAGGAGGAGTTTTTGAAATGATAAATGACAAAGACGTAAAAAGGCTTTCGGATGCTGCTCTCGAGGCAATGAAGCACTCATACTCACCATATTCCGATTTTTCCGTAGGCGCCGCTATTCTGTGTTCTGACGGCAGTATCTACAGCGGAACGAATATTGAAAATGCATCCTTTCCTGCGGGAATTTGTGCTGAAAGAAGCGCTCTTGCGGCTGCGGTAAGCGCAGGACACAGAGACTTTGAAGCCATTGCCGTTTGCGGGGGCAAAAACGGAAAAGCAGAAGATGAATGTCCTCCCTGCGGAATATGCAGACAGATGCTTTCGGAATTTTTTTCCGAGAATGCGGAATTTATCCTTATAAGCGGAAAAGGTACCCGCAAGGTAAGCATGAAGGAACTTCTTCCTCTGAGCTTCGGTAAAAAAATGCTGTAAAATTTAATAATCTGCAAAAAAGGACACTTTTTTAAACAAATGGTGTCCTTTTATTTTTCTGTGAATAATGGTAGAATTAAACAAAAGAGGTGGAGATATATGAACGGAAAATTTATAACTTATCCTTATAACGGTCCTAATGTGAAGCAAAAGCCTTGGGAAAGCTGGTATTTCAATAACAAGGATATAAAGCTTCCTGCCGGTGACGGACTTTTGACTTTAGGCAAAAACTTTACACCCAAAAGCGGTCTCTGTTCCGCTGAACTTAAAATAAGCTCTCTCGGAATTTTTGAGGCTCTGCTCAATGGCAAACGTATCGGAAGAAACGGTGAATACGATGAGCTTTGCCCTCTTTGGACTGACTACAAGCACAGAGTGTTCGTATACAAATACGATCTCATACCTTATATAAAAACAAATATGCCCAACAGATTTACCGCAAGGGTATCCGACGGATGGTGGGCAGGCAGAATATCATTCGGTTACTACGGATTTAAGCACTGCGCTCTTTGTGCTGAAATAATTCTTAAATACAAGGACGGAAGTGAAGAGAGAATTTCCACCGACGAAAGTTGGGACTCTGCCGTAGCGGGACCCGTGCTCAATGCAGATATATGGGACGGACAGTATATCGATTCCCGTATTCCCGACCCTGCGCAGCATCCCGAGACCGTAGACTGGAAGCCTGCGGTGGAATTTACAGACTACGAATGTACAACCGTACCTTTTGAAGGTGAATACGTAAAGGTCAATGAGTGTATGAGCCCCGTATCCTCCTTTATTTGGAAGGATACAAAGGATAACGGCACGAAATTCGGTGAGATCGTTCCTGTAAGAAAAGCTGTTGGTGACGGTTGCGAGGTCATAAAGCTCAAGGCAGGTCAGAAGCTTACTCTCGACTTTGGAGAGGATATTGTCGGCAGACCCGTTATCGAGGTATTGAGCCACGAAGGAGCAGAGATAGAATGCTTCTTTGCCGAAATGCTCAACGACAGCGGTGATGAAGAAAGAGGAAACGACGGTCCCAAGGGAAGCGTTTATATAAAGAACTACAGAACTGCGCTCTCTCGCTTGTTCTACATTACCTCTTCCTCCGCATCCCGTAAGAGAATAAATACCATAAGACCTCTTCACACCTTTTACGGCTTCAGATATATTGAGATCAATACAAGCCGCGACATAAATATTCTTTCCGTTAAGGCAGAGGTATTAGGCTCCGCTCTTAAACCGCTTGGAAGCTTTGAATGTTCCAATGCCGAAATAAACAAGCTTTACAAAAACATTGTACGCGGAATGAAGGGCAACTACCTTTCCATTCCTACAGACTGCCCCCAGCGCGATGAGCGACTCGGTTGGACAGGAGATACACAGATATTCTGTAGGGCGGGGGCTTATCTTGCAGACAATCTCGAGTTTATGCGCAAGTGGCTCGGAGATGCAAGGGACTCCCAGAAGGGTCAAAACGGCGAATATTGCGATGTTATTCCGAGAGTATTCGGAGAACCCGGGCACGGTGCAAACACCGCTTGGGCTGATGCGGGACTTATAGTTCCCTATCAGATGTGGCAGATGTTTGGAGACACAAGCATAGTCGAAGAAAACTACGACGCTATGGAAGAGTATATGACCCGTCTCGAAAAGAACGGTTTTGACGGACCTACGCCCACTTACGGAGATTGGCTCTGCTACGAGCCTACAGACGGAAGGTACATATCCGTTTGTTATTATGCTTACGATGCATACCTTATGACTCTCTTCTCACATCTTTTGGGCAAGAAGGACCGTGAGGAATATTATGAAAAGCTTCACAAAGACATAGTAGGATCCTTCCGTGACAGATATCTTGAAAACGGAGTCCTTACAGAAAGCTCCCAGACCGCTTACCTCCTGGCACTTGCATTCGATCTGCTTCCCAAGGAAGCAATAGCTCCTACGGTGAAATTACTTGATAAGAAGATAAAGAATAACGGATACACTCTCAGCACCGGATTCGTCGGAACGGGAATACTCAATCAGACTCTTTCCAAAGTCGGACTTTCAAATACCGCATACTCACTTCTCCTCCAGACAAACGATCCCTCATGGCTCTACTCCGTAAGACAGGGAGCCACCACTATATGGGAGCGTTGGAATTCCTATACTATAGCAACCGGATTCGGAGACGTTGGAATGAACTCCTTCAACCACTATGCATACGGTGCGGTTGCAGAGTGGATGTATGCCGAAATGGCAGGTATCAAAGTAGATCCAGAGTGTCCCGGTATAAACGAGCGTTTTGTTCTCGCTCCCGAGCCTGACACAAGAAGTCCCAGAAACATCCCCGAGGGACAGAAGAGGATCGAAATGGTTCACGCTACCTATAAAGGAATCGAGAGCCGTTGGGAATATGAAAACGGCAGATTCGTATGGAGATTCAAGATCCCCCGAGGAAAAGCAAGAGTTGAATTTCCCATCCTTTACGGTCAGAAGACCTTCGAAGTCAACGGCGTAAGCTTCAGCGCAAGAGAACTTGGCGGAAAGATAATCAAGAAAAAGCTTGTATTCGAACTCGGCAAAGGCGAATACACGATAAGATAAGTTTTGCAGCCACCGACTTGGATTTCAAGTCGGTGGTTTTTTGACACTTTTTGAAATTTGTCCAAAAATTTAGATGCAAAATATTGAAAAATGTCTCCGGATGTGATAATATAGAGACAATAAGGGAGTAGTCGGCACAAAGAGTGCGATGATACCAACATCATGGTTTATCCTGGTTTCATCTTAATTGACGAGACTTATCTGCGAGCAGCGGATAGTCACGTCTTTTTTATTTTCCGCTGTAAAAAGGGAGAGTAATATGAAAACACGATGCATCTTATTTGATACGGAAAGCGGTGAATGCAGTGGCTGATTCAAGAATCACCAAAAAGCATCTCGCAGAAGCTCTGAAAGGACTTATGAAGGAAGAGTCTTTCGGAAAGATCTCTGTCTCCGACGTATGTGAGAAATGTAATATGAACCGAAAAAGCTTCTACTATCACTTTAAGGATAAGTATGACCTTATGAACTGGATATTCGACAGCGAAGCTGCAGCCTGCATAAAGAAAGCCCGTGTCGCTTCCTTCTCCGAACTTGTTTCGGTATTCACAGAGCACTTTTGGAGCAACCGGGATTTTTACCGTAAGGCCCTTGAGACCCAAGGACAAAATTCCTTTACCGAACATTTACGCAACAGACTTTTTTCTATCATCCTTATGTATATCGGCAAAAGCACTTCCGAAAGAGAACTCAACGTTTTTAAAGCAAAGTTTTATGCCGATGCCATAGTCTGTTCAATTGACAACTGGCTCTCGTCAAAAGAGCCTTTAAGCTGCAAGGAGATTTCCCTCTTTATTTGTTCAGCCATTGACGTACGATAAATAACAAAAAACTTCCGCCCGCACATCAAATGCGGGCGGAAGCTTTTTGTTATTCAATCGTGAGCCTTCTGCTTTCGGGTACCGACGGCTGCTTTTTGGGAAGACTGAGTTTTAATACTCCGTTTTCGTATTTTGCAGTAATATCCTCGCTCTTTATGCCCGAGATATCAAAAGCTCTGCTGTAGGATCCGAATGAACGTTCACGGCGTATATATCTGCCTTTTTCATCCTTTTCCTCTCCTTCGTACTTACGTTCAGCGTTTATGGTAAGAATGTCACCGTTTATATCAAGCTTTATGTCCTCCTTGGAAAATCCGGGGAGGTCTGACTCAAGCAGATATCGGTCGCCCTCGTCACTGATGTCTGTTTTGAATTCCGCAATATCTCTTCCGCTGAAAAAGGGATCGCCGAAGAAGTTTCTTCTGAATTCTTCCATCTCCTTAAAGGGATCCATCCATACTCTGTCGTTTCTGCGTGTAATAGGTCTTACTAAATCAAACATAATTTTACCTCCTTATAAGTATCGTACACTTTGTGTTTACTGTCGTACTTTTTGTGCGCTCAGCTGTTTTGAAATTAGCAACCGTCGAGGTGAATTGCTTATTTCCTTCCCTTCGACACCTATATTCTAAACAAAAAAGATGTATAAACTATGTTTTTTATGTGAATTAAACGTAAACATTAGCACTCTATTTATCAGAGTGCTAATCATTTTACTTTATTTTGTTTATTATTTTTTCAATATCTTCCTTTATGCCGCGAAGAAGTGAGTTTGAAAGTCCTTTGTTTGCCTGAAGCAGTTTAAGAAGCGCCTCGGCGGAAGATACCGCAGAGTTATGCCCCGCACCCGAATTTGTCTCCTTGTTCTTCTTGATCCTTACACCCTCTGCCTCGTTTATGAATTCCTCGGAAAGAAGATCAAACTCAGCGCCGCTGTAAGGTGCTATTGCACGGCATCCGTATTCCTTTATAAGAAGCTCCTTGAATGCCTCGCACGCCTCATCATCTCCATGGTTTACAAATACTGTGGAAGGCTTTTTCTTAAATGCACCGTACCAATTCAAAAGCCCCTGTCTGTCAGCATGTCCGCTGGTTCCGTGGAGCATTTT
>SVSF01000126.1 GCA_015064425.1 Oscillospiraceae bacterium
GGGTTCAGAACGTCGTGAGACAGTTCGGTCCCTATCTGTCGTGGGCGCAGGATATTTGAGAGGAGCTGACCTTAGTACGAGAGGACCGGGTCGGACGCACCTCCGGTGCACCAGTTGTTCCGCCAGGAGCACAGCTGGGTAGCCGCGTGCGGGAGTGATAAACGCTGAAAGCATCTAAGCGTGAAACATGCTTCAAGATTAGATATCCCACAACATAAGTTGGTAAGGACACTTGAAGACTACGAGTTTGATAGGTCAGAGGTGGAAGTGCAGTAATGCATTAAGCTGACTGATACTAATAGTCCGAGGGCTTGAACTTCTTTGTATGTGTTCAAGCACTGAGTTCATTGTGTTTCATTTTACTCTTACGCTTGTTCAGTTTTTAATGGACATTTTTGTGATGACTAGATTTTATCTAGTCATTTTTTGTTATGTGGGGATTTATACATTATGATACATATTGATGATGATTTCAAACTGGAAAATGAATATGACATGATCATACCGCTCAGTTTCGAAATAGACAGAGACGGTAAATGTGATATACATTGTTGCAAGGAAGTAATTAACGTTGCAGAAGAGTTTATGAATTCGTTTTGTGATAAAACATCACGTGAGGCTTTTGCATGGCTTGATTCTAAACTGAGAATTTTTGCTGACAAGTGCGGATTTACAGTATATGATGAGGATACTGACGATTTCTATTTTTCCTTTAAATTGGATGATCCGGATATGCTTGATATGACTCTCATAAAGGAAAATACAGTAAAAATACGGGAGAATATATATAAAAATAATACGGAATATGATATTGATTCATATTTGAATGACAAGCTTTCTGTTTATGCAACTGTTATAAACGATGAGATCGTTTCTGTTGCAGCCGAAAATCTTTTTGATACAGATATGGAAGGAGCGTTTGAGATCAGTGTAGAAACTCTGAATGAATACAGAGGCAATGCATTTGGAGCATCAAACGTTTGTGCCATCTGTAAAGAGCTGCTTCAAAGAGGAGATTCTGTTTTTTATGTTACTTCGCATAAAAATTCTTCGTCAATTGCACTTGCAAAGAAGTGCGGTTTTATACTTGATAAGATATTTTTTAGCTATTGCTGTTATAAATAATTAGGAGGAACTATGGCTTTTGACGCATGTTTCGTTGCCGCTGTAACAAACGAATTAAATATGAAGCTTAGATATGCCAAGGTAGAAAAGGTGCACCAGCCTGAAAAAGCCACAATTGTTCTTCATCTACATGGAGAATTCGGTAATTCAAAGCTCATTATTTCGGCAAATGCATCCAACCCCAGAGTTAATATTACCAAAGCGAATTATGAAAATCCCACGGTCCCGCCCATGCTCTGTATGCTTTTGAGAAAGCACCTTACGGGTTCTAAGATCATATCTGTGGAGCAGCCAAATTTTGAACGAGTTATCATTATAGGATTTGAGGGCAGAGACGAAATGAATTTCAGTTGCCGCGAATACCTTGTGTGCGAAATAATGGGAAAATACAGCAATATTATTTTCTGCGATGAAAATATGAAAATAATAAGTGCTGTACATCTTGTAGACTTTTCAACGAGTCAAAAGAGACAGATCTTGCCCGGAATGAAGTATGAGCTCCCTCCGGAACAAGATAAGAATGAGCCGTTATCCGCAACAAAAGAAGATTTTTATTCTCTTACAGTTAAGTTTGGGGAATCTCCTGTGGGCAATTTTTTTATGAATAAATATAAAGGTATATCGTCTCTTTTATCCCGTGAGATAGCATATATGTCAGGGTATGCCAAAGAAACTCCTATGTCAGAATGTAATACGGAAGTGCTGTGGGATAATTTTTCCTATATTGTTGATAAGATAAAAGCAGAAAAGTTTAAACCCGTAATGCTATGCAATTCCAAAGGCGATGCTGTTGAGTATTCTTTTATTGATATCAAACAGTACGGACCGTCTTATGATATCAACAGATTTGATAGCTTTAGCGAGCTTATTGAGGAGTTTTTTGGGAAAAAGGCTTTTGATGAGCGTATTAAACAACGCTCCACGGATATTGCAAATCTGCTGAAAAATGCCGAGAGCAGACTTATAAGAAAGATAGAAGTTCAGGAGTCCGAATTAAAAGAATGCGAAAAAAAAGACGAATATAAGCTTTACGGAGACCTTATAACGGCAAATATTTATCAGCTTAAACGCGGTATGAAGGATGTAATGCTTCCCAACTATTACAGTGATGACTGTCAAGACATCCATATTATTCTTGACGAGAGATTGGGTCCTTCACAAAACGCTCAGCGCTTTTATAAAAAATATAATAAATCAAAAAATGCTGAGATACAACTAAAAAAACAGATCGATATGGCGAGAGAAGAACTTGCATATCTTGAAACTGTTGCATATTCACTCGGTAGAGCGGAAAATGAGAACGATCTCAATGAGATAAGAAGGGAGCTTTTTCAATCCGGATATTCCGGCAGAATGGCAAATTATAAGACTCAAAAGTTACCTGCCTCGAAGCCTATGGAATTTATTACTGACGGCGGGTATAGGGTAATATGCGGAAAGAGCAATACCCAGAATGATAATGTTACAACGAAGATAGCAGGGAAATGGGATTTCTGGTTCCACACAAAGAATGTACCCGGATCACATGTGATCATGTTCTGCGGAGAGAATGAGGATCCGCCGGAAATAGATTTTACACAGGCAGCCATGATAGCGGCGTATTATTCTCAGGCAAGAGACTCGGAGAATATTGCGGTAGATTATACCAGGGTAAAGAACGTAAAAAAACCTGCAGGCTCTAAACCGGGGTTTGTAATATATCTTACAAATTGGACTGCTTATGTGACTCCTGATGAAGAAACTGTAAAAAAACTTCGTGTGAAGTGAGGAAGAAATGAAAGAAAAAAAGATAGTTTTATTTGATCTTGACGGAACTGTGACCGATTCCGCACCCGGCATATGCAAATGCGTTGCCTACGCTTTGGATAAATTCGGCATTAAAGAAAACGATACGGAAAAGCTGAAAAGATTTATAGGACCTCCGCTTAAATTCTCATTCGCCGAATATTACGGAATACCCGAAAAAGATCTTGACCTTGCAGTGAAATATTACAGAGATCTTTATGCTCCGGAAGGGATATTTGATAATATCCTTTATGATGGAATAAAAGAACTCATAATCAAGCTGAAGGCGCAAGGGAAAAGGGTGGTTTTGGCTACCGCAAAGCCTGAGATATTTGCCATACAGATAATTGAAAAGCATGGGCTCAAGGATTACTTTGACTGTATTTCGGGAGCGAGTATGGATGAAAAGTCTGCCGAAAAAACGGAAATAATCAACAGAGCCTTTGAAATGCTTTCCGAAAGCGACAGAAGCAGAGCGGTGATGGTGGGAGACAGAGAATACGATATTATTGCCGCAAAAGAGACAGGAATCGAATCTGTTGGCGTGCTCTACGGATTTGGCAGCAGAGAAGAGCTTGAAAAATCAGGCGCTGACCTTATAGTAGAAACCGTTGCAGAACTTGGAGATACTCTTATGTAATGCTATAAAAGGAGTAAAAATATGAAAAAACGTTTTTTTGCGGTTTTTATTCTTATTTTTATTTTACTGTGCGGATGCAGTGAAGGCGAAGCTATGGAAACAGAGAGCGAAACGGAAGAAAAAATGATTACTGAAATAATGAATGGAAAAGATACTTTGGACATTTATTATACGAACGATATAGTTCGAGATGCAGCAGATCCGTTTATATTAGAGTACGACGGTATCTATTATCTGTATAGTACGGGCGGTATGCAGTTCACTGTACGTAAATCAAAAGATCTCAAACAATGGCAAAATGTTTCGGCTCCGATCCTCAGGCTTTCGGAAACAGGGTGGGCATCTCAAAACGGTTGGGCGCCCGAAGTGTATGAATATAACGGAAAATTCTATTTTATTTATTCAGCCCAGGCGGCTAACGGCGTGCATTCCATAGATATTGCGGTTTGTGACACACCTGACGGAAAGTTTAAACCTTTGAAGAGAGGTGATCCGTTCTTTTCGCCTGGATACAGTGTAATAGATGGCAGCCTTTTCTTTGATGATGACGGCAAAATATATATGTATTATTCAAAAGACTGCTCTACTAACGTTTTAAACGGAAAGAATACAAGTCAGACCTATGGGATCGAATTAAAGAGCGATCTTTCGGGTACTGTGGGAGAACCCGTGCTTATATCCACTCCCGAGCAGAACTGGGAACTTGTAAGCGGAAATTATATATGGAATGAGGGTCCCGTGGTTTTCAAAAAAGACGGTACCTATTATCTCCTTTACAGCGCAAATTATTATAATTCGGAGCACTATGCGGTGGGATACGCATATTCCGACAGTCCGCTTAAGAAGTTTA
>SVSF01000127.1 GCA_015064425.1 Oscillospiraceae bacterium
CCGCGGTATTATCAGCAATCTATCAAGACAAAAGACGGTATTGTTATCTACACACATCGTTTCCGATCTTGAAGCTGTTGCAAACGAAATGATTCTGCTGAAAAAGGGGCAAGTGCTTACGGTTCAAAAGCCTTGTGATCTTCTCCACGAACTTGACGGAATGGTTTGGACCGTTTCTGTTCCTTGCGAAAACGAAAGAGAGCTTGCCGAAAAGTATCCTTGCAGCAACATTATGCATGATGGGAAGATCAGCATACTACGAATGCTCTCACAAGTGAAGCCACACGCCGAGGCGGCACAGGAACGTCCGAACATGGAAGATATGTATTTATATTATTTTGAAAAATAGGATCGGTGGAATAATTGTAAAAATATGCATATGTTTTTTGTATATTGGTGAACTCTAATATATATTGAAATTTTTATAAATCGGAAGGAGTACGAACAATTGGTTCGTACTCCTTCTTTTATCATAATATTCTTATATTCTGAGTCCTGTTTCTCTTGAAATTTCTTTTCCGTTTGCTATAAATATTCTGGGTACGCGCTTAGAGATGGAACAGCAGATTTCGTAGGGAATAGTTCCTGCCATCGTTGCCATATCCTCAATGGGGTTTTCTTTCCCGAAAACACATATTTCGTCTCCCACGTCGAGCTCGGGCATATTGCTTATATCTATCATACACATATCCATGCAGATACGGCCTCTTATAGGGCTTTTTCCGTATTTTGAAGCAAGACAATATTTATCGGATAAGCATCTGAAGAAGCCGTCGGCATATCCGATGGGAAGTACCGCAATACGTGTTTTTTTATCTGTTACAAAGGTTCTTCCGTAGCTTATAGCTGTTTCTGCATCGTAGTATTTGATAGTGCTTATGACGGTTTTGAGAGACATTACGGGAATAAGACCAAGCTTGTTTGCATATTCACCGTATCCGTACAGAAGTATACCCGGTCTTACCATATCCATATAGCTTTCGGGATAATTCGCTACGGCTCCGGAATTTGCACAATGCTTTATTTTGAAGCTTACACCCCTTTTTTCTGCCTCGCCTATGAATCTTTTAAAAAGTTCTAACTGTTCGTTTGTGTAACTGATGTCCTCGTCTTCGTCTGTGTCGGAAGATGAAAAATGAGTGAATATTCCTTCGGTATCCAAATGGGGAAGTGCAACCGAGCGTATAACAGCATCAAGACCTCTTTCGAAATGATCTTTGCTGCATAGGAATCCAAGACGTGACATTCCCGTATCAAGTTTTATATGTACTTTTACTGTTTTTCCGAGTTTTGCTGCTTCGGCCTCATACTCAAGAGCTTTATTTTCACAACTGACCGCTTGAGTAATAGAATATTCTATGATCTGTGGGATCTGATCTGCAGGAGTATGCCCGAGAAGGAGAATGGGCATTTTTATTCCGCCGTTTCTTAGTTCGATTGCTTCTTCAAGATTGGATACTGCAAGGTAATCGGCGCCCAGTTCTTCGAGCTTTTGCGATATTTTTAAAGAACCGTGTCCGTATGCATCGGCTTTAACGACGCCTAAGAACTTAATGCCTTTTCCTATTTTATCTCTTATGATCTTATAGTTGTGCGACAGAGCGTCAAGATCTATCTCTGCCCATGTGCGTTTTAAAGCATTACTCATTTTTTCGCTCCTTTCCTTACAGTATACATTTAATATTATATTCTATTTTTTATGTAAATTCAATAGATGAATATTTAAATTTTATGTGTAAAAGAAAAACGGTCATATTTTCAATAAAATCTCCATATATTTTAGCGATGAATTAATAAAATAATGGAGGTCCTTTATGTCTGAATATACGATTTACAAGGATATTTCCGAGCGTACCGGAGGAGATATCTATATAGGTGTTGTTGGACCGGTCAGAACAGGAAAATCCAGCTTTATCAAAAAGTTCTTAGAAGAAGTGGTATTGCCCAATATCGAGAATGACTACGACGCCGAGAGAACAAGGGACGAAATGCCACAAAGCGGAGCCGGCAAGACCGTTATGACTACAGAACCGAAATTTATTCCGGATACAGCAGTAAATATCAAGCTTTCCGACAATGCTTCAATGAAAGTAAAGCTTATTGATTGTGTAGGATACGTGGTTCCCGATGCGATCGGCCATACCGAAAACGGAGAGGCAAGAATGGTAATGACTCCGTGGAGTGATGCGCCTGTACCTTTTACAGATGCTGCAGAAACAGGTACAAGAAAAGTAATAAGCGATCATTCTACTATAGGAATAGCCGTAACTACCGACGGAAGCATAGGAGAGATTCCGCGAAGCTCCTACATAGACGCGGAGGAACGTGTTATAAGCGAACTGTTATCTCGAGGTAAACCCTTTGCAATTATACTGAACTCTGCAGATCCACAAAATGAGGAAAGCATAAAACTTGCATACGAACTTGAAGATAAATACGGGGTTCCTGTGGCTCTTGTGAATTGTCTTATGCTTGACAGAGAGGACATCGATCATATACTTGGACTCGTGCTTGAAGAGTTCCCGGTGAAGGAACTCAATGTAAACTTACCGAAGTGGACAGATGCACTCGAAGATGGACACTGGCTGAAAAGATCTTTACTCGACGGAATAATGGATAGTGCGAGGTCTGTGAAGAAGATAAAGGATCTTTCCGCAGCTCTTGAAAAAATAAAGCTTAATCCTTATGTTAAAGACGTAAAGATGTTAAATCTTGATATGGGTACGGGAAAGGCATATGTTGAAGCTGAGCTTTTGCCCGATCTATATTATAAGATAATCAGCGAACTTACGGGATTTGAAGTTGAAAGTGATGGCGGTCTTATAAGGCTTTTAGCCGATCTTTCTTCGGTTAAAAACGAATACGATAAGATATCTGAGGCACTGAATAACGTAAACGAAAAAGGCTACGGTATTGTGATCCCCGGCGTGGAGGAACTTAAACTTGAAGAGCCCGAAATTATCAAGCAGCCCGGAGGATATGGGGTGAGATTAAAGGCAAGTGCTCCGTCTATCCATATGATAAAAGCCGATATTGAGACGGAGATAAATCCCATAGTCGGAACAGAACAGCAATCGGAAGATCTTATAAAGTATCTTCTCTCCGATTTTGACGACGACCCATCAAAAATATGGGAAACTAACATATTTGGAAGGACTCTTCATGAGCTTGTGAGTGACGGACTCAACACAAAACTTGATCATATGCAGGAGGATGCCCGCACAAAGCTCTCCGAGACCTTGAGCAGAATAATAAATGAAGGCAGCGGTGGACTTATCTGTATAATATTATGAATTGCAGTTTTAACGATCTCAGAAATAAAGAAGTTATAAACGTATGTGACGGAACAAGACTCGGATATGTGTGCGATATAGACATTGATCTGTGCGAAGGCCGTATATGTACTTTGATAATTCCGGGAGACAGCGGTTTGTTTGGATTTTCAAAATGCGAACCGATCAGCATACCCTGGGGGAAAATAGAGAGGATAGGAGAAGATATAATTCTCGTATCGATCCCCTCAATAGAATCCGAAAAAGGGAAAAAGAGTTTTTTTGAATAAAAAGGGTCGCCTCATATGCGCCGTGTTCTTAAGGACAGTTTTATAAATGGAATAGCAGGTAGACGAGCGAACACCGCCAGAGGCTCCCTCCGGGAGGGAGCTGTCGAGCTAATGCGAGACTGAGGGAGAGAGCGTTGCAATAAAGTCAGTGCAAACTTAAAGTAGCGCGGGCTCCTTCCACCACTTCGTGGTCCCCCTTCCTCCCGGAGGAAGGCTTATGCAGTAACCTGCAAGTGCGCACTTACTCACCACCGAAGGTGTTTGCGTGATAGAATATTTTACCGCCGAGAGTAACCGTTTGGTTGCTCTCGGCGGTAAAATTTATTCGTTTTCGAAATAGGGCTTGGTTCTGTTACAGGTAAAATCGTAATAACATTGTCTTGCATTGATAAATTGGTATGCCATCATCAATAGCGGACGGATTTCGGGATTGCTCCACTTATGATATACCTTGATTATGCTATCATCCAATGTTAAGCTATCTTCATTTAAAAAACCATATTTAACAAGTAACGGTTCAATTTCAAGGAATCTTTCAAGTGTAATTCCAATTTTCTTGGCCATCATATCCGCCGTATATTGACTTGTTTCTGTTGTGCTTTGTGTGAAAATAATTGCCTTCATTCCATCTTCCGAAGCAAGTAATGAGAAGAACTCAGCA
>SVSF01000128.1 GCA_015064425.1 Oscillospiraceae bacterium
ATTTGTATTTTTTCGTTCAAGGCTACGCCTTTCTCTCAAAAATACAAATTTATTATTCTATTGTTTTTACTATCTTTTTTACAAGTGTTGCACTTCGTATTATAACATACCAGGCTCCCTTTACACAAGGGAGCCTTTGGTATATGGTTGCGGTAAATGAGACGCCTACTACACACGGTTAGCTTTATTATTACACAGATCGGCAGGGGATCGTTTTCTCTGCCTTTTTTTGCGGGCGGACATTGGCAGCCACTGCTTTTGTTACTGCTCGAGTATCCGTTCCGCCATTGCTTTAAGCTCTGTTACGGCAGTATCGGGGGAGAGAACGGATATATCTCCACCGAAGCTCATTATCCAGCCGTAGAACTGGGGGCTTAAGTTTACCCTTACGCTGAGTTCGAAGCTGCCGTCTCCGTTTTTGAAGAAGGAGGGCTCCTTGCCGAAGCGGTCGATAATTACGCCTGCGAGAGTATTTTTGACTCTGAGGCGGACGAGGGTCTCATCCCCGCCGAACATACCGAAATGCTTTGCGGAATACTCTGCGGCGGAGAAATCCTTGAAATGCTCCTTACCCAAGCGTATATCTTCAGAGAGGCGGATATCTTCCATTTTATCCACTCTGTAGTGTCTTATCATATTGCTTTCTGTATCGTATGCCACCAGATAGTAATTTTCGTCGTCCCACATAAGGTGCCAGGGACTTACGTCGTAGCGCTTTCCGTTATGGCGGTAATTTTTTTCCTTATCCGCCGTCCATTCGAAATATTTAAAGCTGATGCGCTTATCCCGCAGAATGGCGTAATGGAGCTTGTCTACGTTGTAGTATATGCTCTCGTTCATGGCTTTTATCCTGCCCGATACCACTACGTTACGTCTGAGCTCCTTTGCCTGATGGATGCTTGTGAGGGCATCCAGCTTTTTTATAAGCTTTTCGCTTTTCTTTTGGGTAATAAATTTGGAGGACTGTACCGCGTCAACGAGAAGCTTCAGCTCGGGAAGCTCGAAATCCCGTGAGGCGAGAAAATAGTCGCAGCCTCTGCCCGTTTTCTTTGAAACTATATCGTAGCCGAAATCGCGAAGGAGCTCCATATCGGAGTAAAGGCTCTTGCGCTCTGCGGAGATGCCGTAGCCCTCAAGGGCGGATATGATGTCCTGCATAGTGAGAGGATGCTCCTCGTCGGAGCGGGACGTAAAGATCTGTGCCAGATACATAAGCTTCAGCTTCTGGTTTTCTTTTTTCGGCATAGCTCTTATCCTTTCTTTTTGAACTGTATGCGGGAGAGAGCTTTGAAGCTCAGGGGCCAGAGCGCTCCCGCAAAGACTACCATCAGGAAGTAGCGCAGGGCGGTGCCTGTATAATAATTTATTTTCAGAGCTTCTATAGGAGCTTTAAGTCCTTCTTTTATAAGGAGCAGACCTGCAAGTCCCAGCACCGTCTTTATTATTTGGGCGGGAAGAGGAGCTTTGGTTTCGAATTTTATAAAGCGTCTGTCAAGGAAGAATACCAGCGCCATACCGCAGAGGCAGCCCAGCATAGTATAGGCGTTTTTTACAGCGTGGGAGTAGTTGCTGTCGGAAAGTACCTCCTCGGAGAAGGGGTATATGTAGAGATAGACGAGGAAGGCGGCTATAATAATTGCCAGAGTGCCCACGGTCAGGTACATATAAAGGGGCTTTTCCTCCGAGCGCAGAATTATGGGACGGAGAATGAATATAAGTGCCAGAGCAACTATGACGGAAACGCCTACATCTAATGGAGTATGTACGCCGAGATACATTCTTGACAGAGGAACCAGTATCATAAGTGCGATGCAGAGCCCTTTTATCCATTTGCTCTTACGGCTGACAGCTATGGAACCGAAGGTGCCCACGGAGCTCTGTGTATGTCCGCTGGGGAAGGAGTAGCCTGTGGCATCTGCTCTTGCGCTTTCCACTATGGTGAAATTCGGGTCTTTTACCCAAGGGCGGGGTATGCGGAATATCATTTTAAGGAATTGGTTTATAACTGTACCGAAAAAGCCCACGGTAAGTACGTAATAGCCTTCGTATTTATTTACGCACCAGAACATTATGATGCCCGCTATCATAAATATTATCTCGCCGCCGCAATGGGTGACAAGGGACATAAACGCATCGAGTACGGGGTTTCTTATGCTTTCAAGAAGGTATAAGAGCTCCATTTTTTGACTCCTTTTTTTGGATTTTACGTTTTTATTATAACATACGGAGGTATTAAGTCAATATGATTGCTTTTTTAATTTTTATTTGATATAATATTTTCTGTTACCCTAAGGCGGAGGTGTTTTATGTTATACGGCGAAAAAAAGAGATTTCCCATTTCGATCATTCCCATTGCCATGATATTTTCCGTGCTCATTCCCGTGCTGACTCATTTTCTGTTCAGCTATCTGAGCTATTTTGCCTCGGGCACGGCGGAGATGTTTCTTGATAAGGTGCTGATACCTGTTCTTAACCTTGTGTATCTTTTCGGAATTTACGGTGTGACCCTTTGGGTATCGCTGAAGTTTTCCTTTATTAAGGCGCTGCCCTTTTACCTGTTCGGCGCTTTGGGCTTCTTTATTGCGCCCGCTTCAAACGTTTTCCTTGCGGGAGTTTTGGGGGGATACAGCATTTCGGGAGCTTACGAGACTTACCTCGCTATGGGATATATAAGGTTCCTCCTTGTGAATTACGCTATAAATGCGGCGACTCTTTTGGCGGTGGAACTTATTGCCGTTCTGCTTTCCCGCTATTTTGAGAAAAAAGGGACGGTAAGCGCATTCCCGAAGAAGGTGTTTTCATTAAAGGATCCCCTTTTGCTTATATTTTTCATATCGGTGATCCTTGCGGTGCTTCCCAGCTTTACAGGCTACGTTATTGATACGGTATCTGCCGTTACGGCGGTGGGTCCTCCCGCAAATCTTACGGAATTTATGTATCTTGCCGAGCCTTATATCAGCGTATTGCTGTATCTTATCTGCGGTTATTTCAGTTTTCTGCTCTGCTTTTTGTGCTTTGAGAAGCTAAAATGATGCGCCGTTATTGACATATTGAGGAAAAAATATTATAATTGTTTAGTTATATATTAACTGACCGTTAAAGAGAGGTTGTTTAAATGAAAGAGAAACTTGAAGCGCTCCTTAAAGAGGGAGCGGAAAAGATATCCTCTGCCAAGACCGAGAGCGAGCTCCAGGAGATAAAGGGCGGACTTTTGGGTAAGCAGGGAAGCATTACCGAGCTTCTTAAGGAGATACCCAAGCTTGACGTAGCTCTCCGTCCCGTAATGGGCAAGGAGATCAACAGAGTAAAGGATCTTCTTACGGAACAGATAGAGGGCAAGAGAGAGGAGCTTAAGCTCAAGGCTTCCGAGGTTAACCCCGATTTTGACTTTACCGTACCCGGTACGGAGCCCCTTTCAGGAGGACTTCATCCCATAACACAGATGTGCTATGACCTTAACGATGCATTCCGTTCCATGGGATTTGAGATATTCTCGGGACCTGAGATAACCAGCGAATACTACGCTTTCGACAATCTTAACTTTCCACCCAACCATCCCGCAAGAGAGAGTATGGACACATACTGGCTTGAAGGACACGATCAGGGCGATGCGGACAAGAAGCTTTGTCTCCGTCCCCACCTTACGGGCGACAGTGTAAGATATATGCAGACACACAAGCCTCCCTACCGTTTCGTTTACCCCGGACGCGTTTACAGAAACGAGACTACGGACGCACGTCACGAGCGCGCTTTCTTCCAGTATGAGGCGCTTATCGTTGACAAGGATCTTACCTATACCGCAGGTAAGGTAATGATAAAGAGCATTCTTCAGAAGGTATTCGGTCAGGACGTTCCCGTAAGAATGCGCGCGGGATTCTTCCCCTTCGTTGAACCCGGATTTGAAATAGATATGGGCTGTCTCGTTTGCGGCGGCAAGGGCTGCAGCGTTTGCAAGCACGTAGGATGGATAGAGATAATGCCCGGCGGAACGCCTCATCCCAACGTATTGCGTGCGGCAGGTCTCGACCCCGACGAGTACACGGGCTTCTACGTTAACATCGGTCTTGACAGACTGGTTATGATGCGCTACGGAGTTGACGATGTACGTCTCTTCCACAGCACCGACCTCCGCTTCTTGAAGCAGTTCCACTAAGGGAGGAAGACAGAGATGAAATTAT
>SVSF01000008.1 GCA_015064425.1 Oscillospiraceae bacterium
GCAAGTCATCACGATTTTTTATTTTTAAGAGGTATCTCATGTACGAAGACAAGACCCTGGTCTGCAAGGATTGCGGACAAGAATTCACTTTTACTGCCGGTGAGCAGGAATTTTATGCTGAAAAAGGCTTTACCAACGAACCCCAGCGCTGCAAGGCATGCAGAGATGCACGCAAGGCTGCTTCCCGTGAAAACGGTGGAGCTCGCCGTATGTATGACGCTGTATGCTCTGAGTGCGGCAAGGAGTGTCAGGTTCCTTTTGAGCCCCACAATGACCGTCCGGTATATTGCAGCGACTGCTTCAAGAAATAAATAGCGGATTCCGAAAGCTCTCCCGTGTAATGCATGGGGGAGTTTTTGTTTGGTTTGGTTTCATATGAACTTGAAAAATGAAACGGCTACATATTAAAATTTCAAAGAACGTGTGATATAATTGGGTATATCAAGATAATGGAGGCGTATTATGACTAACCGCGAACGCACAATGAATATACTGCATTTTAGACCTGCAGACCGTATGCCGGCAGTACATTTCGGATATTGGGACGAGGTTCTTAAGGAATGGGCAGAACAGAAAAAAATACCTGCGCACATCGCTGAGGAGCCTAACGTGGACGGCAGCAAGAATGACAGAGAGCTTGATAAAATAATAGGATGGGATTTTAACTGGTTTACTACATTCACCGGCGGAATGTGGCTTGACCCGGGATTTGAAGAAAAGGTGCTTGAAACTCTTCCCGACGGTTCCGTGCGCATACAGAAAAACAGTGGTATAATAGAGAAAATAAAGCCCGGACTTAATTCGATCCCTTCAGAGGATGACTATCTGCTTAAGGACAGAGCCGCTTTTGAAGAATTGTACAAGCCCAAAATGCAGTACTGTGCCGAAAGAGTAGCAACGGAGTATTTAAAGACCTTCAATGAGACACGAGACTGGGATAGACCTATCGGATTATGGCTGGGAAGCGTTATCGGTGAGATCCGCAGTATGGTCTCCGTAGCGGGTATGAGTTACCTTATGTACGATGAGGATGAAGAACTTTTTGCCGATATAATAGATACCTATGCGGAAATGCAATATAAAGTAGTTGAAAAGATACTTGAAAGCGGAGCAAAATTCGACTTCGGCCATTATTGGGAAGATATCTGTTTTAAGAACGGTCCCCTTCTTTCTCCCGATATGTTTTATGAACTTTGCGCTAAGCACTATAAAAAGAGAAACGAACTTTGTCATAAGTACGGCATAGACATTATCTCACTTGACTGTGACGGTGTTACGGAAAAGCTTCTTCCTACTTGGGTAGAGACGGGAGTAAATACTATGTTTCCCATCGAAGTCGGCGTTTGGGGAGATCAGTTTGAACCGGCGAGAAATAAGTTCGGTAAAAAGGTGCTCGGTGTCGGCGCTATGGATAAGACTGCATTCCGCAAAGATAAGGCTGCCGTTGACAGAGAGATAGAAAGAATGGCGCGTCTTGCGTCTTTGGGAGGATTTATACCTTGCCCCGACCATAGAATCATGCCCGGCAGTAAGTTCGAACTCGTACAGTACTATGCGGAAGAAATAAAAAAGATAAAGATATAAGCTATGGAATATACGAAAAAGATACATGAATTAATAGAGGAGATAATGGACCTCGGAGCCACAAGAGCTGCCCTTATATCTGCAAAGGAAGTCAAGACAGACAGAAGATTTAGAGATATCTGTGCTTCAAATGCCTGCGGTATGTACGGCAATTGCTGGACTTGCCCTCCCGATGCGGGAGATATAGATGAGCTTATGGCAAGCCTTGAAAATTATACAAGTGCCATAGTGTACCAGACTGTGGGCGAGCTTGAAGACAGTTTCGATTTTGAGGGTATGCAGGAGGCGGGAGAAAAGCATAATCTTTTGGTTCGGGCAGTAAGAAAACTCTTTGACTCAAAGGAGATAGGCGTAGGACTTCACTTGGGAGCGGGAGGTTGCCGTATATGCACTGTCTGCGCAAAAAGAACGAATGAACCCTGCAGATATCCGGACCTTGCTCTGTCTTCGCTTGAGACTTACGGTATAAATGTGTCTCAGCTTGCGGAGACTGCGGGTATGAAATATATAAACGGATCGAATACCGTTACCTATTTCGGTGCGGTGTTCTTTTGAGTGATTTATAAAAAATATTTACAAATGCCTATATATATGGTAAAATGTAAAAAAGAAAAATTTAACATAAGCAACGAAAGGGGATGGTTTCCGTGGTAAGAAAGATCGGTCTTTGGATCTTTACGGCGCTATTCGCTTTCAGCATTGCTTTTTTCGCAATATTCGGAGAAGGAATCAGAGAGGGTATGTCGCCGCTTGTTAAGGTGACATACCCTTCTTTTATTCAAACGGATAAAGGCTCTTCGTATAATGCCTTGCCGGAATCCTGTTTTTACGATGAGTTTGACGGTGCGGTATATGTATATGTGTTGGAGGAACGGGAGATAGACGGCGAGACTGCATATTATGCTAAAAAGATAAAGGTCGAACGCGGATATTCAAACGGGGAATATACAGTTATGAAGCAAACCGAAGAGAGCGGCAGATTTATATATGAGTGCAGTACATCGCTTGAAGACGGTATGAGAGTAAAGCTTGATAAGGAGTGAAAAATATGAAAGTACGCAAGAGGCTTTTTATATGTTTTATGATACTTATTTGTGTTTTGATGTTTTTATTTAGCTCTTGCGGTAACGAAAAAAACAGAAAAGATTACACAGATATTCCAAAAGGTGAGACAGCGATAGAAGAGACTGCGCTTGATATATCCGTTTGGGATACGGCGGCGTATATTTCTTATGATGGCGGTATTGCAAAGTATGATCTTATAACTCAAAACAGAAGTGAGATAATATGCGGAGGCAGATATACTGCGGTATATGCTTCAGACGAGATCCTTGTTGCTTTTGAAAGCAGTGAAGGTAAGGTAAAGGAGTTTTCACCGAATGGTGAATTGATATCAAGCTACGATGTTGCTCTAAAGACAGAACAGGTATACAGAATTACCGCAGATGAGAGATACGTGGCATTTGCGGTACGTTCGGAAAGCGAGATAAACAAAACGGCGACTGAGCTTTACATATACCATAAGGATAAAGGAGAACTAAAAAATATAAGCGAAAAATTCAGAGGAAACGATGGGTTTTCGTATATACACGATATAGTTTTTACTTACGACGGAAAGCTTGCTGTATGCTCCTCATATGAGGATTCTCTATACAGTTATGCTTCAAAGCTTTATTTGTACGACGTAAAAAAGGAACGCAGTGAAGAAAAAAAGCTTCCTGATGCGGAAAAGTATTTTTATGATATAGATGAGAACTCGGTATACTGCGCGTTCGGTCAGGTATTGAGTAAGGTGGACGCGGAAGGAAATCAAACGAAATTATACGAATTTAACGATAGCGATTACCGCGAATATCTATCGGAGTACATTACCACATACATACCCGAGCGTATTATCCACTACGGAAATAATATTTTCCTGCTTGAAAGCTATTCAAAATTTATTGCGGTGTTAAACACAGAACACGCAAACGGAGAGATAGTTATCCTTATGCCGGAAAACGTATGGGAAATAAATCTTGATAAAGTGGTAAGACGGTTTACCGAGGAGTATGATTGTGCAGTAAATATCCTTACTTATCCCGAAGACACCTATAATGATAAGCTGAGACAAAAGCTATTGGCAGGAGAGTCCGATTACGATATCTTTTTTGTGGGAAAAACGGGAGAGGATATGCTCCTTAACGCAATCTTACAGAACGGGCTTTTTGAAGATCTTTCGGCATATGAAGAGGTATCTGAAAACTTAGACCGCGGTATCAAAAATTTAATGAGTAAGGAAGGGAAGATGTTCGGTATTCCCTATGCCGTAAGCTTTGCGGGGACACTTTTGGAAGTCAACGCCGACCCTGAAGGATACGAATACACAATGCCGAAAAGTAATTGGACAACGGAAGATCTTTGGACACTTTGCGAAGAAATGATACAAAAGGGTAACAATGAGCTGACCGTATTTAACGATGCATCCACCGTAAACCGCATTATATATTCTTATATACAAAACTGTATAGGTAGGGGCGAATATGACAGGGAAGGGCTTGAAAAGCTTCTCGGGAACATAAAGAAATATTATGATGCGGGTGTGCTTTATCCAGAATACGGAAAAGTAGGTAACTCACTTTTTAAAAGCAGTATTGATATGGTAAATCTTTCGGAGGGAAGCCTCGGAAGGGCTTACCCCGAAAACGGCACAGTGCTTTTTCCTTCGGTCAGCGGTAAAGTCAGCGTTTATCTTAACGGATGTGTTATAATGAATAAGGAGTCCGACAGCAAGGAGATGGCGGCAGGGTTTTTCAAGATATTGACCGATGAGGAGAGTGTTTACGACACGGGAAACGGATATGCATATGCTGCGGGAGAAGCGGAAGGCGGCATACATGACGAGGGCACATACAAAAACGCCGTAATAGGCGGGGACGTACAGAAATATTCCGATCTTTTGAGAGTATGGAACAGTGACGATAAGGCATATTTCGAAAAGATGATCGACGTATATGAAAATTCTTTGCCCTTGACCTTTGATACGGGCCTTATTGATATCAGCGAGATAAGGGAAAAGTTTTTTGCAGGCACCATAAGTGTCAAGGAAGCTTGTGATATCATAAGCGGTGCGGTGGAATACAGCTGCTTTGAATAGGATAACAGGAGATACCTATGGTTATGAGAGAAGGGAAAAGGAAAAGAAAAGCTTTAGATAAAAGACTCGTTTTTCTGATGCCGAGCCTTTTGGGCTTTTGCGCTCTTTACATCGTTCCATTCACATATTCCCTTATTTATGCATTTACTGAAAATGCATTTACAAAAAAGTGGGTATGGTTTGACAATTTCAAGGAGTTGTTCGGCTCGAAATATTTCTTACTTGCGATGAAAAATACCGCCGTATTTACACTTATCTCCGTACCTATGATAATGGTAATATCTTTGCTTGTTTCTTTGATATTGATAAGGTTTACGGAAAAACTTCATTTTGTTCAGGATATGTTTTTTATGCCCATGCTTTTGCCCTCTGCGGTGATAGTAACGGTGTGGCAGGCATATTTTAGCAGCTTTGAGCCTTTCGGTTCTCTTTTACTTATGTATCTTTGGAAGTTTTCGGGGCTTAACATAGTTTTGATGCTTACCGCTTTATCGGGGATGGAAAAGAGTATGCTTGAGGCTGCAAAAATGGATGGCGCAGGAGCTTTGCGCATGCTTGTTTTTGTAAGTCTGCCAAATATTGCTCCGACTTTGTTTTTTACCTTTATTCTTTCCGTGGTCAATTCTTTGAAAATATACAGAGAGTCATACCTTCTTTGGGGAAACTATCCTGACGAAAGCGTTTATATGTTGCAGAATTATTTAAACAATCATTTTGATAAGCTTAACTATCAAAATATATCTGCTGCGGCTGTAATATTCGCACTGGTCGTATACTTTTTTGTGGCTTTGATGTTCACTGCCGAAAAGAAATGGAGTGAACGCATATGGTGAAAAAGAAACTTCTGTCGGTCAGCGCTTCGGTTTTAGTGCTTTTTACCGGCATTTTGGTGATCTCACCGGCGATAATACTTTTGCTTAGCTCTTTCGGTATCGGAACGGAAAAGATCGGATTTGAAGGATACGCGGGATTTTACGTAAAGGAACCGATATATATCAAAGCATTTCTGCGTTCGTTTCTCATCTCGGCTTCCTCTTCTTTGGGGTGTATTTTGGTGTCCGTTCCGGCGGCATATGTATTCGCAAAAGTGAAATTTAAAGGAAGCGGTATAATCCTCTACATATATATTATCGTTATGATGATGCCTTTTCAGGTTACTTTGCTGCCTCAGTACATCATAAGTAAGTTTTACGGTACCTATGACAGCCCGCTTGCAATGATATTACCCGGAATTTTTGCGCCTTTCTCAGTGTTTCTTCTTACTCAGATAATGAAATCTGTTCCGCAAGAGATAATAGATTCGGGCAGGCTTGAGACTTCAAGCACGTTGGTGATAATTTTAAAGCTGATCGTTCCTGCCATACGTCCCGGTATTATATGCACGGCGGTGCTTGTATTTACGGAACAGTGGAATATGGTCGCAGAGCCTTTGGTGCTTATGGAATCGCAAACACAATATCCTCTGTCTGTATTGTTGAGATATGCAGGTGACGGAGATGTAAACATACTTGCGGCGGCAATGATATTTATGATACCGCCTTTGCTCTTATTCGGATTCTTCCGTGAAGAGATAAACGAAGGTCTCGGTGAATATAAGCTGAAATAAAACGAGCCTTTCCCATTTCGGGAAAGGCTCGTTTTGTTTTATCAACATTACTTAAGTATCTTTGCGGTGTTGAGAACTATTGTGCTGTACATAAAGAGTACGTCTGCGTTCTCAAAGTTTACCATATTGTTTACCATATCGCTGTAAACGTATCTGATATCTACCATAGTTATCTTGCTGTAGCTTGCAATAAGAAGAGGTGTGATGCTGCTTCCGAAGCTGTCGCGGTAGATTATGAGTTCTTTGTCGGTGAGAGCGTTGGGGTTCTCGATTGTAATGAGAGCTTCTGCACCGGAAAGATATATATCGTATCCGTCGAGTCCTTCAAAGTCCTTGAGCGTATATACGGACATGGGAGACTTGTGTTCTGCGCTCTGTACCTTTACGTTTTGGAACATCTCATGTGTGAGGTAGGTGATAGTATCGGGAGCTACGGGCATTGCGGACTGACCGTAATATACGCCGTAGAAGGGAGAAAGTGTTTCTGCCTTATACTCGCTCTTGTCTGCATAGGGAACGCCCATTGACTGGCAGAGCTTGTCGATAACGGGGAAGAGCTCTTCCTGTCTCCAGTGAGTGTCCGTGTTGTAATAATCCTCGGAACTGAGACAATCGAATATGTCTATATATTCTGCATCCTTTACGCCTTCGGTCATTATCTTTTCGAGTTCCTCGTAGTCATAGGAGGGATACTTGTCACGGAGGGGCGCGTAATAGTTCTTATCGGGTACGATAGAGAAGTAGAAGTTGCCTGCTTCGGGATGAGCCGCAATGATAGACTGTATCTTGTCGATTCCCGCCTGAAGCTGAGACTTGTCAAGGGGATATTCAAGCTTGTATATCTGACCCTTGTAGAGGTATATACCGTTGGTGTCGCTTACGTTGAATATGAAGCTGTTGCTTATGCTGTTTAGTGTCCTGAAAGCATCTCTTAAGGGGAACTGATCGAGGAAGTAGGATTCGAGATCGTTAAAATAGTTCTTTTTGTTCTTAAGAATGTTTCCGTCGTTATCTCCGTCAAACAAAGCCTGGAGGCTGAATTCGGGGAGCTGCTTGAGCTGACGGCGTTCGCTTTCGGAAAGAGTGCCGTCGGGAAGTATCCACATTGCTATACCGAAGCCGAAAATGATAAGGCAGAATACAGCAACAAGACTTATCTTTTTGATTTTTTCCATTTGTGTTTACCGCCTTTCTTTTAGAATCTGAAGTAGAGGAAAGGATTGAAGGAGCCGTTTACGAGGAATGCCGTTACCAGAGCCATTATAACTACTACAGAAACGGGTTCAAGTATTGCCGTTGCCTTCTGACCAACCTTGCTTACGGAGAATTTATTGAAAAGCATTTTGGGAATAGGTGTCGAGCCTATTATTGCAAGTACGAGGAGCAATGCATAGCTCTTTAAGTAGTAGCCCGTCTCAAAGCTCCAGAAGGGATCGCCGGATGCACCGAAGAGACCCTTGAAGTCTGCAATTACCCCGGGGAGACCTGCCGCATTGAATATAACGAAGCTGAGTACGACTATCAGCATCGTATAGATATGGGGGATCACGCGGCCGGTTTTGTTGAGAAGCTTGAGAAGTCCGAGCTTTTCAACTATAAGAAGCGCTCCGAAGAGCACGCCCCAGAGAATGAAGTTCCAGTCGGCACCGTGCCATATACCTGTAGCTGCCCATACGATAGCTATGTTTATAAACCAACGGCCTTTGGAGACTCTGTTACCGCCCAAGGGAATGTAGAGATAATCTCTGAACCATCCGCCCATGGACATATGCCATCTTCTCCAGAATTCAGTAATGCTCTTGGAAATGAAGGGATAGTCGAAGTTCTCAAGGAAGTGGAAGCCGAATATCTTACCGAGACCGATAGCCATATCACTGTATCCCGAGAAGTCGAAGTATATCTGAAGGGTATATGCTATGGCGTATATCCAGAAGAATCCCGTGGATTTATCTCCCGAGTCTCTGAATATGGCACAGAGCTCACCCATTGTATTCGCTATGAGTACCTTCTTACCGAGACCGTAAACGAAACGTCTGATACCGAGGTATACTTTGTCTAGGTCGCTGTCCCTTTCGTGGAGCTCTCTCGCTACGTCAATATAACGTACGATAGGTCCTGCGATAAGTTGGGGGAAGAGACATACGTAGGTTGCCATGGTGATAAGGTTCTTTTCAGCGTGAACGTCGCCTCTGTATACGTCTATGGTATAGCTCATAGTCTGGAAGGTGAAGAAGCTGATACCGATGGGAAGGGGTACGCCCGTAAAGGGAATAGAAGTGCCGAGTATGGAGTTGACTATACCTATAAAGAAGTCTGCATACTTAAAGAAGCCCAAAAGCGAAAGATTTATTACTATAGAAGATATGAGAAGTATCTTTGCTTTTTTTGTACCTCTGCATTTTTCTATTGCCAGACCGTGAAGATAGTCTGACAAGGATGATATAATGAGCAGGGCCGTATAGATAGGCTCTCCGAAAAAGTAGAACAGCATACTGCTTATAAACAGTACGAAGTTGCGCATCTTCTTGGGTACTATAAAGTAAAGTAACAGTACCACGGGAAGAAACAGATATAGGAATGAGATACTTGAAAAAAGCATTTTGACTCTCCGTTTCTTTTGAATTTGTTTTTGACTCTGTATGTAAAACGTATGTGCGGGCAAAAAAGTCACAAAGAATTTTATACACGGGTCCTATGCTGTAATATATCCTATCACAAAGAAAATTAATGTCAATATGGTTAACTTTCTTTTGTATAATGTGCATATATAAACAGAAAAAAATTATGTAAAATTCCTCTTGAATTCTTACCAAAAATACCTTATTATGAGAGTGAGCATTTTTCGCTTTAAAACAAAAGAAGATCTTCAAAACGGAGGATGAAAATGATAAAGATAAGAGAGATAATGATCGACTATCAGAAGAAAAATTTTGTAGTCGATACCGACACACCATTATTTTCCTGGATAGCTGAATCTGATGCCAACGATCAGAAGCAGAAATCTTACCGTATAGTGGTCAAAAAGGGTAGGAATATTTTCTGGGACAGCGGAAAGGTAAAGAGCGAGGACAGTATATACATTAAATATGAAGGCAAGGAGCTTGAACCCAATTCAGTCTACAGTCTTAAGATAAGCGTTGAAGC
The DNA here is from genome assembly GCA_015064425.1 of Oscillospiraceae bacterium. Next base: position 9,471 of record SVSF01000008.1, read on the forward strand.
TACCAACGGAGACAAGACCGATTTTGAAGAAAGCTTTGTAAGCGGTAAACTTAAGGAAAAATGGACCGGTAAGTGGATAAGCAGTAATATGGAAAAACACACCGAGCAGAATCCGCCTCCGGATGTTTTTCGTAAGTTTATCAGTGTAAAGAAGGGCCTTGAAAGAGCGGTAATATATTCCACCGCTATGGGCGTATACAAAGCAAAGTGCAACGGAGAGTTCATAAGCGACGACGTGAACGCCCCCGGATTTACCTCATACAACAACCGTGTTCAGTATCAGATATACGACCTTATGCCCTATCTTAAGACGGGCGAAAACGAGATCAGAGTTATTCTCGGCAGCGGCTGGTACAGAGGAAGAATCGTAAACGCTATGAACAGCTTCGGAAGCAGAACAGGGTTTAACTGTGAGATCCACCTTTTCTATAAGGACGGCGCTCACGAGGTAATTATTACAGACAAGACCTGGAAATGGACAGAGGACGGTCCTCTCCGTTTTGCAGAATACTACGACGGTAATATCTACGATGCAAGAAGAGAAGACGAGACACAGTGGAAGTGGCACGAGGTATGGATGCTTCCCAAGTACGAGGTGCCCAAGACCATAGTTTATACCGAGTGTCCTCTTATGAAGAAGAAGCACAGGCTCACTCCCGTAAGAAGCTACGTTACCGAAGACGGAACGGAATTTATCTGGGATTTCGGGCAGAACCATGCGGGCTACGTTGTATTCAGCGTTAAGGCAAGCTGCGGCACAGAGATCTCCGTGCAATACGGCGAGGACGTTTGGCCCGATACGAAAAAGCTTTATCAGGACAACCTTACAAACTGCCGTCAGGAGATACGCTATACCTGTAAGAGTGATGAATGGGAGACATATGAACCTATATTCACTACCTCAGGCGGCCAGTATGTAAGAGTTCTCGGTATAAATTCACTTGATCAGATAAAGATCGAGGCGTACGTTTGCTACTCTGACCTTGACTATGCAGGCGAGTTTGAGTGCTCCGTACCCGGACTTAATAAGCTCAGAGACTGTATCGTATGGACACAGCGTTCCAACTCTCAGGATGTTCCTTCCGACACTCCCGCAAGATACGAGAGAATGGGTTGGACGGGAGACTTTGAGGTATTCCTCCGTACGGGAGTTAAGAGTCTCGATACACAGCCCTTTGCAAGGAAGTGGCTCCACGACCTTATGATCGACCAGTCTCCCAGCGGTGCGGTACCGTGGGTGCTTCCCAAAGCAGTACACTACTCCAACGCAAAGGAATCTACCCCCTGTGGATGGGCTGATGCGGCAGTAGTAGTACCTTGGGTCATCTACAAGACTTACGGTGACAAGGCACTTCTTGAAAGACAGTACAACAGTATGAAGAAGCTCGTTGAGCTTGAAAAGAAGAACGCCGCGTGGGATTCCGTAGGACACGAAAGATATCTTATAGAAGTAGGCTATCATTTCGGCGACTGGCTTATGCCCTATATGGATTATCCTCAGTGGTACGAATCCGCGAAATGGCTCGCTACCTGCTACTTCGCAAACAGTGCGAGAATACTCAGCCGCAGTGCCGAGGTATTGGGATACGAAAAGGATGCAAAGAAATACGCAAACCTTTATGAGAATATAAGAAAAGCCTTCTGCAAGAAATACATACTTCCCGATGGAACTATCAACTCTCCTTATCAGGGCGTTTACGTATGCGCTATCGCATTTGACCTTGTTACCGATAAGATAAGAGAGAGCGTTTCAAAGCAGCTTGTTGAAGATATTGCAAAGCGTGACGGATGCCTCTGTTCAGGTGTACTTTCCGTAAGCCATATTATGGAATCTCTCAGCAGCACGGGCAAGGTGCAGGAAGCTTACGACCTTCTCTTTAACGAAAAGATGCCCGGCTGGCTCTATATGGTAAACCAGGGTGCCAACACCATTTGGGAGTGCTGGAACGGACACGGCTTGTATTATCCCGGTGCGGAAAACATATACGCTTGGTGCAGTAAGAACCATTGGGCTATGGGCTCTGTCGGTGACTGGATGTACCGCAAGATAGGCGGTCTCAGCATAGACGAGGCTGCTCTCGGAGATACGGGATACAAGCACTTTACCGTTGAACCTTGGCTTTGCAAGCGTATAAGTTATTGTAAGCACAGCTACAATAGCGTTTACGGTACTATCAAGGTAGATTGGAAGATGGAGAACGGCAAGTTCTTCATGGATCTTGAGGTGCCCTTCAACTGTACCGCTACCGTAAATCTTCCCGACGGAAGGACTTATGAAGTGGGAAGCGGTAAGCACAGTTACGAAAGCGCTGTTCCCGCGGAAAAGCTCTACAACTGATACAGCATAAAAGTCCATACGGTCTGACCGTATGGACTTTTTACGTGCGGTGTGTGAAAAATGGTCCTTGTTTTGGGTTTGACAAAAATCTTCGCAGGTGCTATACTCTTTTGGATCGAGGTGATAAAAATGATAATGGGAGAAGAATGCAGAGGCTGTCTCATAAGATCTCAGCTTAAAAAAGTAAGATCATACGGTGATGATCCCCGCGTTGGAATATTCGAAAGAAGAGTACACGAGGAGGTAATGGCGTGGACCGAGGAGGCGGCATCTTCCATCATAATGAGAAGAATAAACGCTATACATAAAGAGATCTTCGGAGAGGGTATAGACTATTCAAAGGAAAAAAGAGAACTGAATGCCGCTATACTTGCCATAGAGGACGAGATATATTCCGAGATAAAAAAGTCGGATGAGCCTCTTTTTGAGGCCATATGCTACGCTCAAGCGGGAAATTATATAGATTACGCCACTATGAGCGATATTGATAAGGACAGTGCGCTTAGGGCGGTCTTTGAAGCAAGAGGAAAGTCGGGACTTCCGGGTGAAGTCTATTCGGAGCTTAAGGAAGATCTTTCTTCCGCAGAGAAGCTTACGGTGCTTCTTGACAATTGCGGAGAAATAGTTTTTGATAAGCTTTTGATAAAGACCGTAAAGGAGCTGTATCCCGCGATAGACGTTACGGCAGTGGTAAGAGGAAAGGCTATAGTCAATGACGTGACTGAAGAGGATGCGCACCAGATCGGACTTTATGAAGTCTGCCGCGTTATAGGCAACGGTACGGACATACCCGGTACGCATCTGCCGGAGATAAACGAGGAGACCCTTGAAGCGCTCAAAGGAGCGGATCTTATAATATCAAAGGGACTTGGAAATTTTGAGACCTTTGAAGGAAACGGCTATAACGTATACTTTATGTTTCTTACAAAGTGCGGATATGTTGCGAAAAAGACAGGGATCCCCTATATGTCTCCGGGACTTTTGCACGAACGTGGAACAAATTGAATAATTTATCGTCTAACAGACGAAAAGATTGTCCGCAACCTTTTTAAAGCTGCGGGCATTCTTATTTATGAACGCCAAATTAATAATTCTTAAGACAATCTTAAACAGTCTTACACTTTATTATTAATAATTTTTTTGGTAGAATGTGTTTGGAGGATGAAAAAATGTACAATATTCTTGTGTGTGACGACGAAGCGGATATAGTATCCGCGCTTAAGATCTACCTTGGTGCAGAAGGCTACCGTGTTTTTGAAGCGAGTAACGGAGCGGAAGCCCTCGGAGTGCTTGACAGGGAAGATATCCATCTTGTGCTTATGGATATAATGATGCCTTTTATGGACGGTATTACGGCTCTGTCAAAATTACGTGAAAAAAATAATATCCCCGTTATACTCCTTACGGCAAAGAGTGAGGATAGCGATAAGATATTCGGGCTTGACGTGGGAGCGGATGATTATATAACAAAGCCATTCAATCCGGTAGAGGTACTGGCAAGGGTAAGATCTCAGCTTAGAAGATATATGCGTCTTGGAGGAAACGTGAACACGGAGCAGAACGGAGTGATTTCTCTCGGAGGTATAGAGATAAACGAAAGAAGCCGTACGGTAACGGTGGATGGGGACCCTGTATCGCTAACGGTAACAGAATATGATATATTGAAGCTTCTTATGAGCTATCCCGGAGAGGTGATGTCCTCTAAAGAAATATACAAGCGTATAAGAAACGACGAACCGATCGGTGTTGAAAATACCGTTGCGGTACATATAAGACACATCAGAGAAAAAATTGAAATCGATCCCGCGGAGCCGAGACATCTCAAAGTTGTATGGGCTCAAGGATATAAATTTGAGGCATAAGCTTTGCGGGACAGCATTGGAGGGATGAATCGTGAGATTCAAAAGGAGTACGGCAGTTAAGATAATTGCCTTTCTGCTCTGCGTTTTTACGCTTATATCGGCGGCTCTGTCGGCTGCGGCAGTATACTTCATGGCTGAACTGGGATTTTATACCCGTTCATTTGAGGCGATCCGTACGGAGCATATGGGCAAGCTTGTATCTGACACGGGGTACAGTATTGCTTATATGTACATCTACGATGGGACTGACTATCTGAATGAATGGTGCAAGTACAGGAATCTCGCGTTTGAGATAAGTGACAGGAACGACGAACGTATACTGTTTGTTCACGGCGGCAAAAAGGGTGATATCACCAAGGAATGTATTCTTGATGAGAAAGATCACGAAGGTGTGCAATACAGACTCAAGGTAACCGTGAGCAACACGGAGTCTTACGAATACACAGATGATATATCTATACTTGACTACTGGATGAAAGCGGGAAATACCTGGAAATACGGAATTGTAGCCATAGCTGTAATATCGGTGATCCTTAATCTGGCGGCATTTGCCGTACTTATGATCACGGCAGGCTACGGCACAAAGGCGGAGGGAACGTATCTCAATGCTCTGGACAGAATACCTTACGATATTTTTACGGCAATTTTTGCAGGTGTGGTATTTCTTTGCCTATATGTCGGAATGGATTTTTACTACGGCGTTGAGGAAAGTATAATCGCCTGTACGGTCACGGTCCTGTTTTTGTATCCGCTGTTGCTGATATTCCTTATAAGTACCGCGTCCAGACTCAAGGTCGGCGGACTTATAAAAAGGAGCTTTCTGTATAATTTTGTTAAGCTTGTTTTGAAAATATTTATCGCTGCGGCAAAGGGTGTTTACGAATTCTTTGCGAATATTCCTCTCATATGGAAAACGGGGCTCTTTATTCTTTGCGTTGTTTTTATGAATGCCGTAGGTATGATATTCATTTTCGAGAGACCTGAAGAATTGGGTATCGTACTGTGGATCCTTTCATGGGTGGCGGTTATAGGTGCCGCATATCGGATAGCCATAGATTTCAGAAGAATAAGAAAGGGCGGAGAAGCGCTTTCCTCGGGTGAGTATGACAAGAAGATAGATACTCAGAGAATGATGAGGGACTTCAAACGTCACGGGGATGAGCTGAATTCTATCGGAGGAAGTTTGTCACATGCTTTGAGTGAAAAGCTTAAGAGCGAACGCTTTAAAACGGAGCTTATTACAAACGTATCACATGATCTTAAAACTCCTCTTACTTCCATAATAAACTACGTGGACCTCATCAAGAAGGAAGAAATTGATAACGAGACCTTAAAGGAGTATATAGAGGTTCTTGACAGACAGTCACAGAAACTGAAGAAGCTTACGGAGGATCTGGTAGAGGCATCAAAGGCTTCTACGGGAAATCTTGCCGTGAATTTTGAGGAGTGCGAGCTAAATGAGCTCCTTACGCAGATGCTTGCGGAATACGGTGAAAAATTTGATGAAAAGACTCTTAAGGTCGTTACCGAAACTGTCGAGGGACCTGTGAACGTTATTGCAGACGGAAGGCACCTGTGGCGGATATTCGATAACCTTATGAGCAATATAATAAAATATACTATGCCCGGAACACGTGTTTATATCGATATTTCGAAAAAGGACGGAAACGCCGAGGTCATATTCAGAAACATATCAAACTATCCCTTAAACAAATCAGGCTCCGAGCTGACGGAACGTTTTGTGAGGGGAGACGGATCGAGACACAGCGAGGGAAGCGGACTTGGACTCTCTATTGCGAAAAGTCTTGCGGAACTCCAAAACGGCAGTCTCGATGCCAGCACAGACGGAGACCTGTTTAAAGTGGTACTTAACTTCCCCGAAGCAAAGCTGCCATAAGAAGCGGGAAGAGGTAAACTTATGGAGATCTTAGAGACCGTAAATTTTGTAATATCGCTTATCTTTACGATCTGTTATACTTATCAGATCCTTTATATACCGATATCTCTTTTGGGTAAGAAGAGAAAACATAAAAAATGCATTCTTCATAATTATGCGGTGCTTATATGCGCCAGAAATGAAGAAAGGGTCATAGGCGGACTTTTGGACAGCCTTAATGCTCAAAGCTATCCTGCGGACAAGCTTAAGGTATTCGTTATGGCAGATAACTGTACGGACGGAACTGCAAAGGCGGCGATGGAAAAAGGGGCTTTTGTCTATGAGCGGAGAGATGACAAGCTTATAGGAAAGGGCTATGCTCTTGAGGAACTTCTCGTACATATCGAAGAAGATCACGGAGCCTTTGACGGGTATTTTGTATTTGACGCCGATAACATACTTGAATCCGATTATATCGAACAGATGAATAAGAGCTTTTCGGACGGATATTCTATTGTTACGGGATACCGAAATTCCAAAAATTACGGAGCCAACTGGATATCCGCGGGATATGCTTTGTGGTTTTTAAGGGAATCGAAGTATTTGAATCAGGCAAGGTGGATCCTCGGAACCAGCTGCGCGGTATCCGGTACGGGTTTTATGTTTGGCAGAAACATATACGAAAAGGCAGAGGGCTGGAAATATCATCTGCTGACGGAGGATATAGAGTTTTCCGTCGATATGATCTGCAGAGGAGAAAGAATAGGCTATTGCCCCGAAGCTGTTCTTTATGACGAACAACCTTTGAAATTCCGTCAGTCTTGTCGCCAGAGGATGCGCTGGGCAAAGGGATACCTTCAGGTATTCCGTCGGTACGGAACGGATATGTTTAAGGGAATATTAAAGGCTGATTTTTCCTGCTTTGATATGGCCATGGCAATAATGCCGGCATTTATTCTTTCGGTGATCGGTTTTGCCAGTAATCTCGTTTTTGCATTGGCGAGTGCTTTTGGAAGCGGAGATTTTACGGTGCTTGCTGAATCTTTGCTGTCTATGGCGGCGGGAGCATATCTCCTTCTGTTTTTTATCGGAGCGGTAACTACTTTAAGCGAGTGGAAGAACATACACTGCCCGAATTATAAAAAGATCCTATATTCCTTCAGTTTCCCTTTATTCATGTTTACCTATATCCCCATATCCGTTTGCGCCATATTCGCCAAGGTCACGTGGAAACCTATAGAACACGGACTTTCGGACAAGGGTATAGATGTTGGAAGAAAAAACAGAGCGTAGTAAATACGCTCTGTTTTTTGTAATAGACCGATGAATTTTTTAATATATACATATATGGAAAATAATAAATTTCCCTATTTTCGCTTTTTTGTTGACAAAAAAAGTCAAGTGGTTTATACTTAAAGTATAAATCTTTAAGATTGGAGAGACTAAAATGTTTTGTACCAAATGCGGCGCGCCCATCGAAAACGGCTCTAAATTCTGCACAAAGTGCGGACAGCCTACAGATGTTGCGGCTGAGAAAAAAGACAATGTAGAAACAAAGACTGAAGCTACCGCTCAGAACGGAGCTTCGAAGAATTCAAATGCCAATGCTGAAAAGGTGGCTGCCGCTGCAAACGAGTTTGCAAAGAAGGCTTCCGATGCAGCAGGTGTGGCTGCGAAAAAGGCATCTGCCGCAGCAGATATAGCTGCGAAAAAGGCAGATGAAGCTGCAGGCTTTGCAGCTGAAAAATTATCTAAGATCAGCGGTAAAAAGATCTCTAAGACACTTGTTACCATTGTCGCATCCGTGCTTGTCGTTGCTATTCTTGCAGGTGTTGTTGCACTTGCGTCAGGCGGACTCGGAATGCCCTCCAACCCCGATAAGTATATGGCTAAGGTAGAAGAACAGTCTATTTTGAACGCAGTTGATACGGCTACTTCTGCATATGGTGAATATCTGCAGATGCTCGAAGAGAAGAGCTACGCCTTTGGCGGTACTGCGGTTCTTTCTGTAAACGAAGACATTCTCGATTTTATAGGCGCTTTTGCGGATATAGATCTTTCCTGGCTCGAAAACGTTTCCTTTACCGTTGACGAGGCAGTGAGCGAAAAATTCCTTAACTTTGCAACGACTATCAAGCTCAATGAAAAGATACTTGCGGATGCGGGTATAATCGTTGACTTTGAAAACGAAGAGCTCTACCTTCTCTCCGATATCCTTACCGAAGCTATCCTTGTAGAAGGACTCGGTGATTTCGATTACGAATCCTTCGAGAAGATAATGTCTATGGATTTTGCCAAGATGCTTCCCTCCGAAAAGGAGATCAACAAGTATGTTGAAAAGTATCTTAAGATAGTTCTTAAATATTTCTCCGACGTTGAAAAGGAAAAGGATACTGTAAAGGCTGAGGGCGTTGAACAGAAGCTTACCCTCTATACATATGAGCTTACCGAAGAAAAGCTTTGCAATATAGCTGTTGAGGTTCTTGAGACCTTTGAAAAGGATAAGGGACTCAAAAAACTGCTTGAAGAGACTATAAACAACGTAGCAGAGGCTATGGAAGAAGACGTTGACGCGGATGAAATTCTTGATCAGATATACGACCAGATTCCCGATATTCTTGATACCCTTGAAGAGAGCGAACCCGGTGACAGCGTGCTTATCAAGCTTACGGACTATGTAAACAGCAAGCATGAGATCGTGGGAAGAAAGATCAGATCAGGCGGTCAGACCATTCTTGAATACGTTCTCACAAAGGACGGCAAGGACTTCGGCTTTAAGCTTAAGACTTCCGGCGATTATATTACCATTGAAGGCAAGGGTACTGAATCAAGAGGCGTATGGAACGGTGAGTTTGACATAGTTGCTCCCGCACTTGATCTTGGCATAGATGATATCGGTACTATCGTTCTTGAAGATTTCGAAATGAACGAAAAGGTTATGAAGGGATCCGTATCTCTCGTTCCTTCCGATGAAATGCTCAACGCTATGATGTATGATGTTCCCTCTGCATTTGCTTCGATGCTCAGTGATTTCAGCCTCAGATTGGACCTCGACGCAAAATGGAAGAAGAAGTCAGAAATGACACTGTCTCTTATGAATGACGACGATCCTTGGATAAGTATATCTGTAAGCGGAGAAGAGAAGAAATTCAAGAAGCCTTCTATTCCTTCCGAAACAGTCGATGTTGAAGATATTGATATAGACATCATCGATTTTGATGAACTTATGGACAGACTTGAAACTGCGGGAGTTCCCGATGATATATTGGATCTGCTTAACCTTGCAGAACTTATGGGCGGAGGTATGTCGTACGACTCTGCCGACAGTTATTACGGTTGGTAATTTTTTGGTATAAAACCATATATATTTTATGATTTATGCGGCGTCCCCGCCTGCGGAAAACCGCCGGGGACGCCGATTTGACTTTAAAAGTTTTTTGCGAAAGGAACGGCATAATGCTTGCTGAAATAAAAGGAATCAAAAAGAGCTTTGGTAAAAACGAGGTGCTGAAGGATATATCGTTTTCTGCCGAAAGCGGAGAGTGTATCGGAATACTGGGAGGAAACGGAAGCGGTAAATCCACCCTTTTATCCATACTTGCGGGAATTCTTCAGCCGGACGGCGGAACATTTTCCTTGGACGGAGTTGAGGTGCTGAATAATAGAAAGCTTCACTCGGAGAAGGTAGGATATGTGCCTCAGGGAATTCCTCTTCTTGAGGAATTGAGCGCATATGACAATCTTTTGCTTTGGTACACAAAGAAGGAGATGGAAGCGTCCCTTGAAAAAGGTGTTCTGAAGAGCCTTGGAATAGCGGAATTTCTGAAAAAGCCCGTATCCCGACTTTCAGGCGGCATGAAAAAAAGACTCTCCATAGGCTGCGCCCTGGCAAAGGGGCCTCCGCTTATGCTTTTGGATGAACCGTCCGCCGCATTGGACGTTATATGCAGAAAAGTTATATCGGATCACCTTTCTTCCTATAAGGCGGGTGGAGGTACGGTAATTATTGCCACTCACGATGCCCATGAACTGGATCTGTGCGACAGATGGTTCATAATCAAGGAAGGAACCTTGTGCCCCTTCGTTTATAACGGAGACATTAATGCTTTGGCGGAGATGCTGTGATGAGCTTGTATTTTAAATATTTACGGCTTCAATGTAAGCGTGTTTTTAAGACTTTGCCGAAAGTGTTTTCCGTTTCTCTTGCTTTGTGTCTGTTTTTGTCCGTTATTGCTGTAAGCCTTTTTAATATGGACTCGGAAAGTGAAGAAAAGCGAAAGATAAATATCGGAATAGTCGGGGAAACCGATGATCCTTACGTAAGTATGGGAGTTGCGGCTCTCAGAAATATGGACAGTTCCAGATTTGCAATGGACGTTGTGAGTCTGACTGCGGATGAAGCTGAAGCTGCACTGAAAAAAGGCGATATATCCGCATATGCCGTAATACCCGGAGATTTTATAGAAAATGCACTTGCGGGGGACGTGGGCAGCATAAGCTTTTACAGTTCCTCGGGAGACAGCGGTATAATTCCCCTGTTTAAAGAGGAGATAGCTCTTTTTGTGGAAGAACTGATGGTACATTCGCAAAAAGGCACCTATGGAATGAACGAGGCTATGAAGGCTGAGGGTGCGGCTGACAGATGGAAAAGAATGAACGATATATGTGTTGAGTATCTGAGTCTTATTCTTTCACGTTCGGATCTGTCGGAGCTTGAAATATTGGGCATTTCCGATGAATTATCTCTGGCATCATATTTTGTGTGCGGACTCGGTGTCTTCTTCCTTATGCTTTGGGGAATCGGTACTTGCTCCCTGTTCTCAAAGAGGGATATGGGCATAAAACGTCTGCTTCGTGCCAAAGGAACGGGATGCTTTGCCCAGATAAGTGCGGAATTTATTCCGTATACAGCTCTTATGTATGCGGATCTTTTGCTGATAATAGCTATTTTCGGCACGGTTTTTTCACTTGTGCCAAATGCGGTTTCAACGTTCCCGGAACTTAACGGAACGGATCTCGGATGGCTTATTTCCTTTGCGGTAAAGATGATACCTGTGGTCTTATGCCTTTCGGCTATACAGTTCGCTCTCTACGAAGCCGCAGGCGGAGGAGTGGGAGGAACGCTTTTGCAGTTTATTATTTTTCTTGCTCTCGGATATGCAGGGGGATGCTTGTATCCCATTCACTTCCTTCCCAAGACTATGCAGGATATGTCAGTTATATTGCCATCCTCGGCATCAAGAAGCTATATGGCGGGACTGTTTTTTGATGAGATATCGTCATTTGACTTTTCCGTAATAATAATTTATGCTGCCGCAGCTCTCGGACTGGCTGCCTTCGTAAGAAGCAGAAGGCTTTACGGAAGGGAGGCGGGTGACCGATGAAAAAGCTCAGAATAGTTTTTGTCTGGTGGTTTATGCTTACCAAAAGACTGTTCAGACAATGGGCATATGCTCTTATTATTCTTTCCGTTCCTGTGCTCGCTTTAGCTCTCAGCGCAGTATCTTCCGAGGAAAGCGGTATTTTAAGTATTGCTTTGGGAAGAGATGCTGAAGATCCTCTTTCTGAAGAGATAATACAAAGCTTTATGAAGGATGAGGGACTTGTAAACTTTATTGACTGCGGCAGAGCGGAAGATGCTCTTGATACTCTATATAAAGGCGATGCCGATGCTGCATGGATATTCCCTGAGGATTTTTCCTCATCTCCCGATGACTTTGTTTACGGAAAGCTTTCGGATGAGGGAAAAGTGAGGATATATCAGAGGGAAGAAAACGTGCTTCTCGGTTTTATACACGAAAAACTATACGGCAGACTTTACGGATATTGCTCTGAAGCTATGTATATAAACTTTGTACGGGAGAACGTAGCGGAGCTTGACGGTATGAGTGATGATGAGCTTATGGAATATTACGATGCTGTGAATCCGAAGGGTGAGATATTCGACTTTGTAAGCTCTGCAGACGTGAAGGCAGAAGAAAAGGGATATCTTATCGCACCTTTGCGAGGACTTTTTGCTTTGATAATACTATTATGCGGAATATCTCTCACTATGGCATACGGAAAAGACGAAAGAAACGGTACATTTACCTGGATCCCCGGCAATTTTAAGACGGTATTTTCATATATATATAAAGCCCAGGCTTTGTTTTACGTTGCTGCGGCGGTAATTATTGCTTTGTGTCTGTCCGGAATTGCGCTGCCTCCGGGGCGAGAACTGCTTATGATGGTACTATATGTTATGCAGTGCCTCGTATTCCTTGATCTTTTAAAAATTGTTTTCGGAGACGGAAGTCTCCTTGCAGCCATAAGTCCCGTACTTATGATAGGACTTACTGCAGTCTGCCCCGTATTTTTCAATATAAAGAGTTTGTATCCGTTACAGCTTTGCCTTCCTCCCTACTATTATCTGAGCTCTGCTTATGATGATGCTTATCTTTGGAGAATGGTTTTGTATACAGTTGTATTATTTGCGGTAAATATGCTTACCGTAAAACTGAAATATGTTTTAAGACAAAAAAAGAACTGAAATTCAATGAGCAAGTCCGGTCATGGCGAACTTGCTCATTTTATATCAGCTCTTTTATTTATCATATCCGTTGGGATTGTTTTTCTGCCAGTTCCAACTGTCTCGAACCATATCCCTGAGATCCTTTTCTGCTTTCCAACCCAAAAGCCTGTTTGCCTTTTCGGGATCCGCATAGTTTGCATCAAGGTCACCTGCGCGTCTGGGAGCGATAACGTAAGGAACGGGTACTTCATTTACTTTACTGAAGGTATTCACAAGATCGAGAACGCTGATTCCGTACCCCGTGCCCGCATTGAATATCTCAACGCCTTCGTGATCCATACAGTATTTCATTGCCGCAACGTGAGCCTTGGCAAGATCACAGACGTGGATATAGTCTCTGACCCCGGTTCCGTCGGGAGTGTTGTAGTCGTTACCAAATACCTTAAGTTCTTTAAGCTTTCCTACCGCCACCTGAGTCACGAAAGGCATAAGATTGTTGGGTATTCCGTTGGGGTGCTCCCCTATAAGTCCGGAAGGATGGGCGCCTACGGGATTGAAATATCTTAAAAGAATAGGGGAAAATCCGGGACGTGAAAATGCATGATCCGTAAGGATCTGCTCTATCATGAGCTTCGTCCATCCGTATGGATTGGAACATGGACCTGTTTTCATATCTTCGGTGCAGGGAAGCTTTTCGGGCTCACCGTATACTGTGGCGGAGCTACTGAAGATTATTTTTTCAACTCCGTGTTTTTCCATGCACTCAAGAAGCGAGAGAGTGGAGTCTATGTTGCATCGGTAGTATTTCAAGGGGATCTTCACGGATTCTCCTACTGCCTTAAGACCTGCAAAATGAATGACTCCGTCTATTTTATGCTCTTTGAAAATTCTGTCGAGGCTATCCTTGTCTCTTACGTCTGCTTCGTAAACTACGGGTCTCTTACCCGTGATCTTTTCTATTCTGTTTATTACCTCAGGGCTGCTGTTGCTGTAGTTATCAACTATAACGGTCTCATGACCGCATTCTATAAGTTCTACCGCAGTGTGCGAGCCAATATATCCGGCTCCGCCTGTAAGCAAGATCTTCATATTTTTACCTCACTAAGTCTGTCTTTAATAAAATTATATATCATATTTCTTTTGGTGTCAATCTGTTGTGTTGGGTAAAACAAGTTAAAAATTAAGGAATATAAGATGAGAGTGAAAAAACTGCATTTTTATCAAAAAAACTTTATTGCGATAATTTACGAAAGCGCTTTTCGTCGGAAAAATATAATAAAATGTGTAAAAAAGCATTAGATTTCCGATTGTAAGTGGTTGAAAAAAAGTTACATTTGTAGTATAATACTACTAAGTATGTTAATAAAAAGTACACAATTGTAACTCTATGACACCTTTGGGATATTTGGAATATTCCGTAAGGTGCTGGATATATGCGAAAGGAAAAGCAAAATGAACTCCAAGACATTGCTCTACATTCTAAAAAGAATTGCATTGGCTTTGCTTACTGTGTGGGTAGTCATAACCGTAACGTTTTTTGTAATGCGTGCGGTACCGGGCGGCCCATTCATAGGTGAAAAAGCAACTACCCCTGCGGTTCAGGCGGCTCTTGAAGCCAAGTACGGTATGGACAAACCCCTTCTCGTTCAGTACGGTACATATTTGAAGGATATTTTTACAAAGCTTGATTTCGGACCTTCTCTTAAGCAGAGAGGCCGCGAAGTAATAGATATTATCGGAGACGGTCTTAAGACCTCCGCGAAGCTTGGTATTATTGCCGCTTTCTCAGCTCTCGGCATCGGTGTTGTGTTGGGATCGGTAGCCGCACTTCGCCGCAACAAGATAATTGACAAGATCATTATGGTAGTTACTACGGCATTCGTTTCCATGCCTTCCTTTATTATGGGATCTTTGCTTCTTGTAGTTTTCTCCATAAAGCTGGCTGTTTTTCCTGCCAACGGAACTGAGGCGGGAGGACTTATACTTCCTATAATCACTCTGTCCCTTTATCCTATGGCTTATATCACCAGACTTACACGTTCATCTATGCTGGACGTTTTGGGTCAGGACTATATCCGTACCGCAAAGGCGAAGGGCGTTTCCGGTGTGAAGATAATATTCGGCCACGCTCTCAAGAATTCTCTCATTCCCGTTATCACCTACTTTGGTCCTATGCTTGCATATATTGTTACGGGATCTCTCGTAGTTGAACAGATATTTGCAGTTCCCGGCATCGGACGTGCATTTGTTAACAGTATCACCAACCGTGACTACCCTCTCATTATGGGTACCACTATCGTATTGGCTGTACTTATTGTTGTAATGAACCTCATAAGCGATATACTTTATAAGGTCGTTGACCCCAGAATCAATCTTGAATAAGGAGGAATGTGAAATGAATAAGAACCCTTTCAGTTTACAGCTTGACGTTGATGCATTCCTTCCCGCTTCGGAAGAGGACAAGGCATATATGGTACAGATGCGTCCCTCTACCACCTTCTTTAAGGACGGTATGAAGCGTCTGTTCAAAAACAAGATCGCGACGGCAAGCCTTATTATAATAATCGTAATAACTCTCGCATCAATCTTTCTTCCCATGTTCTGGCCTTATAGCTATGACAGAATGCTTGGCGTAGCTCCCGGTAAAAAGGTAGATGCGTCGTATAACAATCTTTCTCCTTTTGAATACGGAGAAACAGAACTTGCAAAGATAGAAGCGGGTGAAAAGGTATTCCCCCATATATTCGGAACCGATGCTTCCGGTCGTGACTACTTTATAAGAGTGGTGTACGGAACAAGAATATCTCTTGCAGTCGGCTTCTTCGCAAGTATAATAGTTCTTATTATAGGTATGACCATCGGCTCTATCGCCGGATATTGCGGCGGTAAGGTGGATATAATCATAATGCGTATCGTTGATATTATATATTCACTTCCGGATATGCTTATGGTAATTCTTCTCGCATCGGTGCTTAAGGTATCTTTGGGACCGGTCATAGAAAACAGCTTCCTTAATAAAATAGGAAGTAACATAATCAGCCTCTTTATTATATTCGGTCTCCTTTATTGGGTATCAATGTCCCGTCTTATCCGCGGACAGATACTCTCCCTCCGTGAACAGGAGTACGTTCTCGCAGCAAAGGCTACGGGAGCAAAGGCAGGCTGGATAATCAAGAAGCACCTTCTTCCCAACTGTATAAGCGTTGTTATTATTTCAACGGCACTTCAGATACCCAGTGCGATCTTTACGGAGAGCTATCTTTCATTCCTCGGCCTCGGCGTAAATGCGCCTATGCCCTCGCTCGGATCCCTTGCTTCTGACGCACTTAACGGTATCACCTCATATTCGTACCGTCTCGTTATCCCTGCTGTGATCATTTCTCTGATAGTTCTCTCATTGAACCTCTTCGGCGATGGCTTGCGTGACGCATTTGACCCCAAGCTTCGTAACTGATCGGTAAAGAAAGGAGATATGAAAAATGGCATTACTTGAAGTTCAAGACCTTCATACATCGTTCTTTACTCCCGCAGGAGAAGTTAAGGCAGTAAACGGAGTATCCTTTAATCTCGAAAGAGGAAAGGTACTGGGTATAGTCGGCGAGTCCGGTTCCGGTAAGTCTGTTACCGCATATTCCGTAATGCAGATACTTGCAGGTACGGGTAAGATCGTTTCGGGTTCCATAAAGCTTGACGGCCAGGAGCTTGTAGGCGCCGGTGAAAAGGTAATGAAGGGTGTAAGAGGAAATAAGATAAGCATTATCTTCCAGGACCCTATGACTTCTCTTAACCCCACTTATACTATCGGTCACCAGCTCATGGAGGCTATACTTCTTCACACGGGAAGAACAAAAAAACAGGCTCGTGAGAGAGCAGTAGAGATGCTCCGTCTTGTTAACGTAAACGAGCCCGAAAAACGTATGAACCAGTACCCTTATGAATTCTCCGGAGGTATGCGTCAGCGTGTTATGATCGCTATGGCGCTTGCCTGCGAACCCGATATACTTATAGCCGATGAACCTACCACGGCTCTTGACGTGACGATCCAGGCTCAGATACTTGAGCTTATGCAGTCACTTCAGAAGGAGCTGGGAATGGCTATCATACTCATAACCCATGACCTTGGCGTAGTCGCTCAGATGTGTGATGAGGTAATCGTTATGTATGCAGGCTCTATTTGTGAGCAGGGTACTGCTGACGAGATATTCTACAATCCCCGTCACGAATATACCAAAGGTCTTCTCAGATCCATTCCCACAACGGCAAGCGCAGGTACCAAACTCAAACCCATTACAGGTACGCCTATTGACTTGCTCAATATGCCCAAGGGTTGCCCCTTCGCACCCAGGTGCGACGCTGCTATGAAGATCTGTATCCACGAAAGATGCGAAAGAATGCAGATAAATGACGAGCATCAGGCTGCATGCTGGATGAACGTTAAGGATCAGGAAGAAAGAAAAGGCATAGATAAAAAGGTAGTTGACGTTTCAAATACCGCGGAAGCCGCAGGAAAGATGGAAGGCGGTGATACCGAATGAACAACAATGAGATCCTTGTTGAGGTCAAAAATTTAAAGGAATATTTTAATATTACAACGGGACTTTTCAAGTCAAGACCTCTTAAAGCGGTCGATGACGTTTCTTTCGCGGTCAAGCGCGGAGAAACACTCGGTCTCGTAGGAGAATCCGGATGCGGTAAAACTACCGTAGGCCGTACACTCCTTCATCTTTACAAGCCTACAGCCGGTGAGATCTGGTTCGAAGGTAAGCAGATAGTTACAAAAGAAGATATAAAGGAATACCGCAAGAAGACTGCTATGGTGTTCCAGGATCCCTATTCATCTCTTAATCCCAGAATGACTGTAGCCGATATAATCGGTGAGCCTCTTGACGTACACGGCCTTTATTCAAGCAAGAATGAACGTCAGGATAAGATACTTGATCTTATGTCAAAAGTAGGTCTTAACAGTGAACACGCTAACCGTTACGCTCACGAATTTTCCGGCGGTCAGAGGCAGAGAATAGGAATTGCCCGCTCACTGGCAATCAATCCATCGTTCATTGTTTGTGATGAGCCGGTTTCGGCACTTGACGTATCTATTCAGGCCCAGGTAATAAATATGTTTGATGAGCTTCAGGATGAGCTTGGGCTTACATACCTGTTTATTGCCCATGACCTTTTGGTAGTTCGCCATATCTCCGACCGTATTGCCGTAATGTATCTCGGTAAGATGGTTGAACTTGCAGAGTCAAACGAGATATGCGATCGTCCTCTCCATCCGTATACGAAGTCTCTTATGTCCTCGGTACCTATGCCTGACCCCAAGACGGCAAGAGAGAACAAGAGAATCGTTCTGTCGGGAGATATTCCCAGCCCCCTCAATGCTCCTTCGGGATGCCCATTCCGTACACGTTGTCCATACGCGACAGAAGCTTGTGCGGCGACTATGCCCGAGTTCAAGGAAGTATCTGCGGGACACTTTGTTGCTTGTCATAATATTGACAAGATAAACTAATATTTCTTCGTTTCATTTACCGCTGCTGTCAAACGCGGCGGGTTTGAATAAAATTTTTTGAAAGGAAAAAGAAAAAATGAAAAGACTCCTCGCATTAATGCTTGCTGTAATGATGATGTTTGCTCTCGTTGCATGCGGCGGCGACGGAAAAGGCAACGATCTTGATGCTAATGAAGCTGAGATCAGAAAGGCTGAGATCCGTAACGCAATTGCTCTTATGTTTGACCGTAACTACATCGCAGACGAGATCGGTCAGGCAGGTCAGGTACCCGCTTCTTCTTTCGTAGCAATGGGTATGACTGATGCAGACGGCACTGAGTTCTACCTCAACGCAGGTTCCAGTGACGACTATGACGGATACTATGATGTATCTGCAGACTCCTATGAAGCTAACTTCGCTAAGGCTATTGAGATCCTTAAGAAGTACTACACATGGGATGAAGGAAGCCAGAAGTTCACAGACTTCCCCACACTTACTTATCTCTACAACACATCCGACGGACACAAGGCTATCGGTGAGTACCTCCAGAGCGCTCTCGCTACAGTTGGTATCACAATGAACCTTGAGAACCAGGAATGGAACACCTTCCTTAACACACGTAAGAACGGTGACTATTCCGTAGCACGTAACGGCTGGCTCGCTGACTACAACGATCCGATATGCTTCCTCGATATGTGGACATCCGGTTCCGGTAATAACGACGTTCAGTTCGGTAAGGGCGATCATGAAAAGGTAGCTATTTATGACCTTGACCTCACTCCTTACGGATATGAGACAAAGGTTGAAGACGGCACATGGGCAGAGACCTATGACGTTCTTATCACAGCTATCAAGTCTTGCACAGACGTAAACAACCGTTATGCAATGATGCACATCGCTGAGGATATGCTTATGTCCACAGGTTGTATCGTTCCTCTTTACTTCTACACAGATATCTACATGATAGATGAAGATGTAAAGGGCTTCTTTGCTAACCCCCTCGGATACAAGTACTTCATGTACAGCACATATGGTGATAACAGCTCTATCTCCATCTGTCTCTCTTCCGAGCCTGATACTATCGACCCTGCTCTCAACTCTGCAGTTGACGGCGCTACACTCGTAAGCCACCTCTTCTCCGGTCTCGCTAAGTGGGGCCAGGATGAAAACGGCAAGCTCGTTATCCTTCCCGACGCTGCTAAGGAACTTCCCGCAGGCGTTGTTAACGAAGACGGCACAGTTACTTACACATACACACTTAAGGACGGTCTTAAGTGGTCCGATGGTAAGGACGTTACAGCTGCTGACTTTGCATTTGCATGGCAGAGAGCTGCTTCCACAGAACTCGCTGCTGACTACGGCTACATGTTCGAGCTCGTAGTAGGCTACGATGAGATCTGGGAAACAGACGCTGACGGCAACTACGTAAATCCCGATGCTAAGCTTGCAGTTGAAGCAGTTGACGCTAAGACTCTCAAGGTTACTATCAAGAACGCAGTTTCTTACTGGGATGAGCTCCTTGCATTCCCCACATATTTCCCCGTACGTGAGGACGTTGTTGCTAACGAAGCATGGGCTACAGATCCTTCCACATACGTATGCAATGGTGCATACTACATCAGCGCTTGGGAGCACAACAGTGTTATCACTCTTACAAAGAGCGAAAACTACGTTGATGCTGATTCCGTAACAATGAACGAGATCAAGTGCTTCCTCTCCGATGACTCCAACAATATGCTCACAAACTTCAAGAACGGCACATGGCAGCTCATCGACGACGTTCCCACAAACGAGATCGCTACACTTAAGAGCGAGTACGCAAGTGAATTCGTAGTAATGGGCCAGATCGGTACTTACTATGTATGCTGGAACGTAAACGAGGATATTCTTCCCTAATTTAAGAGAATAATATTTGCTCTGCGGCGCCCTCCAACGGAGGGTGCCGTTTTTTATAAAAAATATCGGCGCAGAGTTTTTGCTCTGCGCCGAAACTTTATTCAGATAAGATACTTGAACAAAAGGTGAATAAGTCTCATCATATCGTTATATTCGGAACTTTGTATACCTACAACGGCATTATCTTTGGGGAATACGATCGACATCTGACCGTAAGCACCTTCCGCTCTGTATATAAAAGGTTCCTCGTTTGTTACCCAGAATTGGTAGCCGTAGCCCGTCCCGCACCATCTGTCGCTTGCATTTGTGGAGATCTGTTTTTTTACCGCTTCCTTTACCCACTTTGAGGAGACGATCTGCTCACCGTTCCAACGTCCTTCGTTGAGATAAAGGATTCCGAGCTTCATCATATTCTGGAGACTCATATATAACCCGCTTCCTCCGAAAGCATTCCCTTTTGGGTCTGCTTCCCAAGCGGGATAGCCTATATCAAGCTTCTTGAACAGCTTTTCATAAAGATATTCCTGAAGCTTCATACCTACTGCACGGCTTACCATGCATCCTGCCATATGGCTGTCTCCGTTCGAGTAGAGGAAGCGCTCCCCGGGAGCAAATTTCGGCTTTCTTGACAGATAATATTCAATATAATCAGGCATTCCCTCTCCCTTTTTTCTGCTTTCTCCCATAAGGAGCGCAGTACCTATGCCCGAGCTCATAGTGAGCAGATGGCGGAGAGTGATTTTTTTTATGCTTTCGTCCGCATCGATATAAGCATATTCAGGGAACATATCCCAAAGCTTGTGATCCAAAGAGAGCTTTCCTTCGTCTATTGCTATACCTGCCGCTGTGGATACAAAGCTCTTCGTATGAGAATATATGCATCTCTCGGGGCTTTTGACAAAGACCTTTTCAAGCACTGTTTCACCGTTCTGATATAGGCAGATAGCTTCACAGCCTGTGTTGTTTTCTTCCAGAATTTTTATAAGATCAAGAACTTTTTCTTTCATAAGTATACTCTCCTTATAAGCTTTCACCGTAAATTTTACCCGAAATAACGGGATATGTCAATCTTTCTCATTGACTTTTGCGCCATAATATGCAAAAATATAAATGCAATAAATATAAGAGGTAAAAATATGTCAAAAGTACAATGGAAGGGTGGAACCCTTCTTTCCCCCGTTCCCGCTGCAATGGTAAGCTGCGGTGATATGGAAAACTCAAATATCATAACTATAGCCTGGACGGGAATAATAAACTCGGATCCTCCGAAGCTTTATATTTCCGTACGTCCTTCGAGACATTCCTATAACATAATAAAGGAAAAGGGCTGCTTCGTCGTAAATCTTACAAACGGTGCTCTCGTGCGCGCTGCGGATACCTGCGGAGTTCTTACGGGCGCAAAGGTAGATAAGTTTAAAAAATGTAAACTAACGAAGGAAAAAGCCTTTGAGATAGACTGTCCCGTAATAGCTGAAAGCCCTCTTTCTCTCGAATGTAAGGTGACGGATATAATAAGCCTCGGATCTCACGATATGTTTATAGCCGATATTGTGGCTGCCGACGTTGACGAAAGCCTTATTGACGAAAAAGGAAAGCTACATCTTGAAAAAGCAGGTCTCACGGCTTATTCCCACGGTGAATATTTTGCTTTGGGTAAAAAAGTAGGAAGCTTTGGCTTTTCCGTAAGAAAGAAAAAGGCAAAAAGTAAAAAATAAATGGAACTTTTTGCGGATATGACAGTCTTATAGATGCAAATATATCCACAGAGGTGATATCTATGAAGAAAACTTTTTTTATTATACTTGCATTTGCACTTTCAAGCTTAATGTTTTTCTCTTGCTCGCTAAAGGAAGCTGAGGAGACTCAGGGAGAAAGTATAAAGGAAACTGAAGGCGATAAAACCGAAACTCAGGGAGAAGCCAACGGAGAGATAGAAGCGGATGTGCTTGTAAGGCTCTATCTTCCCAATGAAAATTACGACGGATGCGTAGTCAAGGAATTTGAGAGCGCAGTCCCCGACGGAGAAAGACTCGTTTCTCTGCTTATTAAAGAAGGTGTCCTTGCAGAGGACGTAAAGCTTTTGAGCATGAGGCAAGAGGGAGATGTCCTCTATCTAGATATGAACGAAGGCTTCCTCGATCATCTCTGCACTTTCGGCTCTTCTACCGAGGGGATAGTTATGCGCTGTCTTACCTATAGCTTTATGGATGCTTTCGGCGCATCACAGACTTATATTACCGCAGAAGGGAAGACTATAAGCACCGGTCATGTAGTCTATGATTTTCCTATCGAGATGCAGAAATGATATCAAACTTTTGCTTTTAGAATGAAGGAACGTTGTTACTATGCTGCAAACTTAAAGTTTATATTACAAATAAAAAGAGAAATGTTACAAAAACCTGTAATGTTTCTCTTTTTAAATTTTTGAAAAATCAGTAACTATAATATAATGTAGAAAATAATTTCCAACAATTTCCAATGTTACAATTGTGTTACAAAATAATAAATGGACTTGTAATATTGAATGACATACGATATAATGTCATTGCATGAAGGAATTCTTTTACAGTAGCTACGTAAAGGAATT
>SVSF01000009.1 GCA_015064425.1 Oscillospiraceae bacterium
TCAGCATTACTGTAGACCAGACAACCGGTTACTACGGTGACAAGCCTGCTAATGCAAACGGAGAGGTTGTAGGACGTCTTATCGGTAACGTAGACACTACAGGTTCTACAGCAAGTGCTACCATCGGATACGTGGTTCCCGAAATAACAGCAGCAAACACAACTGTTGTTGAAAGAGATCTTTTGAATACTCTCTATGGTGCTCCCGTGGAATGGTCCGTTCAGGATGCTTGGGATATAGACGTAGCCCCCTATGAAAACCGCGGTATTCTTTTCCACACTTCCGGTGCTGCAACTCTTAAGGCAGCTATTACAGCACAGTCTAGTGAGACTTACGCTATGTTGACAGGAACAGGATATGTTGCTGGTAAGAACAATGTATATATCTTCAACGGCAAAATCGGAGATACTGATTTTGGAGCATCCGTTGCTGCAAATCTTTACCTTGCATACGGTGCAGCTTTTATGGTAGATGACGGAGGATATATCTGGACCCCCGGTCTGTGGAGACTTACAGCCGACAAGGTTCTGACAGACGGTTGGTACACAATCGCTGTTGACAAGGGTGACGGAACATACGTTGCATTCACCGAATACGTAATGCAGGATGTTCATTCTACATCATATGGCGCATATTAATTCCAAATTAATATAGGAAAAAGCAAGTCGAAAGACTTGCTTTTTTCTGTTTGTTTATTCGGTTTTATCTGTTGTGCTTTTTCTTCGGCGAGCCGAGGAGGCTTTGTGTATCTTGTAAAGCTCCTCTGCGGCAAGCCTTGCTTTTGCTACCGGCACCTTTTTGTCTTTTGGAAAGCAATAATAGAGGATATCACGGTTACCGATGCCGATAACGTCGCCTATCTGATACCAATAAAAATCGGAATTGAGGGTATACGATGCTAAAGGCTTCTGCCTGTATTCAAGCCTTCCTTCGCAGCCCGTAAGCAGAAATCCTTCGGAGTTATGGACAAGTCTGCCATCTCCTACTCTGTAGAGACATGACGTGTCTATTATGGCGTATATATCCACTTCGGTATCAAGGAGGTAGCTGCCGTTTTCCAGCTCTTCCTTTACAGCGGCTCTCTGCCAATCGAACCAATCGGGAATGTGAGAAAATTCGGTGGATCCTTCCGTGGCTTCAAGCTCTCCGAATTCTCCGAGAACGTATTCCTTTTTGCAGTTCCCGCAGGAGAGCTTTATACCCTCGCCCTTCATATCCCCTTCATGACCGCAGGCGGGGCATTTGTAGAGTATTCTTTCAAGGAAATCGGCTCTGAAGGGCTCTTTTACTCTTATTCCGTTTTCCTTTTGGTATTTGAAATTATCAAAGGAGAAATTTTCTCTTATAAGCTCGTTTATTCTGTTCGCATCAAGCT
This sequence comes from Oscillospiraceae bacterium, assembly GCA_015064425.1. The sequence goes on from SVSF01000009.1 coordinate 1,376, forward strand.
CCGTTACCTCTTCTTTTGTTAAAAGAGGCTTCATTTCGGCGCTGACCTTTACCTTTCTTCTCTGGAGACCGTTATAAAGGGGGTCTCTTATATATGCCCCGAAGGTCTCTATCATTACTACGGGTACTCCCAAAAGCTTTACGAACTGTCCGAGGCTTTCGGGAAGAACGGTGGACCTTCCGTCAAAGCTGTATCCCGCTTCGGGGAACAGGACTATGGAGCTTTTCAATTCCTTGACCGCATAGATCATATCCTTTATAAGTCGGAGATCGGGCACGAACTTATCGGTAGGTATGCATCCGAGAAATCTCATAAGGAGAGATTTTCCTATATATGCATCCGTTGTGCATACGATATTGTACGGTCTGTCGGAAAGCACCGTAGCGGCTATTTCGAGGTCTAAGAAGCTTGAATGATTCATCAAAAACAGACATGGGGTATTTTTGTCTATCTTATCCATATCGGTCTTTTTGACTCTAAATCCGGTGGCTATAATATCCGGTATGGATACCAAACGAAGCAACATTCTGAAAAACAGACTTTGCTTCATCGGCCTTTTGTGCTTCGGACGTTTTTTCTCCATAAGCTCATCATAGCTTATGTTTTTAATTTTTATTTGCATGGGGTCGCTCCTTAAATGTTATCATAGGGCAGCCGGGAAAAGGCGCAGATCATATAGACGTATTATCAGGCCTTTTGACAACACAATATCAAAAACTTGCTTTTCCGGATCGGACCCTGCTCCCCTGATACAATTATACGATAAATATACGTTTATATCAAGAAGGTATTACCTAGAATATATTGACAACAGTACTTTTTTCCTGTAGAATGAAACCAAGCTTGATATGGAGGTAATCGTTATGAAAATTACATTTATGGGTGCCGGAAGCACCGTTTTTGCGAGAAACGTCATAGGCGACTGTATGTGCTCCGAAGCATTGAGAGACAGTGTCTTTGCACTTTACGATATTGACGGTGAGCGTTTGGAAGAAAGCCGCACCATACTTGAAGCAATGAGAGTTACTAAAGGCGGATATGGAAAGATAGAGTGCTATCTCGGAGTTGAAAACCGCAAAGAGGCTCTCAGAGGCGCAAACTTCGTAGTAAACGCTATTCAGGTAGGACTTTACGATCCTTGCACAATAATAGACTTTGAGGTTCCCAAAAAGTATGGTCTTCGCCAGACTATTGCGGACACTCTCGGCATAGGCGGTATTATGCGCGCTTTGCGTACTATCCCCGTAATGGAAGATTTTGCAAGAGATATGGAAGAGGTCTGCCCCGACGCGCTTTTCCTCAACTATACCAACCCAATGGCTATGCTTTCCGGATATATGCAGAGATACACGGGTATTGAAACCGTAGGTCTCTGCCACAGCGTTCAGGCATGTTCATATTGGCTTCTCAAGCAGCTTGGAATGGAAGACAAGCTTGAGGGACGCAAAGAGCTTATTGCAGGTATAAACCACATGGCATGGCTTTTGGACATCAGAGATAAGAACGGAAATGATCTTTATCCCGAGATAAAGGCAAAGGCTCTCGCAAAGCTTGAAAACGAGAAATTCTACGATATGGTACGCTTTGAGTATATTAAGAATTTCGGATATTACTGCACGGAATCCAGTGAGCACAATGCCGAATACAACTGCTTCTATATAAAGAGCAAGTATCCCGAGCTTATTGAAAGATACAATATTCCTTTGGATGAATATCCCCGCCGCTGCGTAAACCAGATAGCTTCCTGGAAGAAGGAATACGCAGAGCTTCTTGAAAACGGAGTTAAGGAGCACAACCGTTCTTCCGAATACGCATCCCACATTATGGAAGCGATCGTTACGGGCAATCCTTATCAGATCGGCGGAAACGTTCTTAACAAGAACCGTCTTATAAGCAATCTTCCCGAGGAGGCTTGCGTAGAGGTTCCCTGCCTTGTTAACGGTCACGGTGTAAATCCCTGCGCCGTAGGTGCTCTCCCCGTTCAGTGTGCGGCTATGAATATGACAAACATAAACGTACAGCTTCTTACCATTGAAGCTGCACATACAAGAAAGCTTGAACACGTATATCAGGCTGCAATGCTTGATCCTCATACAAGCAGTGAACTTGATATCGATACAATAAAGAAGATGGTAGACGAGCTTATAGAAGCTCACGGAGACTACCTCCCCAAGTACCACTGATAAAAAAGCCGAAAACTTGTTTTCGGCTTTTTCTTTTTTGTATTGAAATTTTTGCCGAACCGTGGTATAATTGGTCAAACATAATTAATCCGTTTAATAAAAGGAGAACAAAATGGAACCCATATACAAGAACCCCGTATCCAAAAATCCCCCTCAGCCTTTTTCCACCCAAGCACCCGGTGCGATACCCGAGATAGTTTTGCCCAAGGTAGAAATAAAAGAGGGAATAAGAGTATTTTATAATAAAACAGAGCTTGAAAACGTAGCTCTTCTTGCAGAAGACGGAGCGTTGAAGCTTCCTATGGATGAGCTGTCAGAATATCTCGGGCTCTCTATGAAAGGTTACGTTGACGCTTTTGAAGTAAGAGATACGGCAAAAGATGCTCTTGTATGGTGGGACAAGCCACACGATATGGTCGTAATAAGCACGGGATCATATAAGAATGACGATATTCTCCGCAACATCGGCGGAAAACTCTATATGAACGGCAAGCCTTATTATGAGATATCCTTTAATGTATTTGACCTTAAGTGGTATCTTTCGAAGGAATATTTTCCCAACGATCCCTACAGTTATCAGAATGAAGGAAAGGCTGCCCAGGCTGAAGAGATATTGAAGGAGCTTCATGAAAGGGGATTTTCATCTATCCGCGTATTCGACAATATCGTAGGCGGAAACTTGTCTCTTTTCGACGAGGAAAAGAAGAAGGAATATTACAAGATGTGCGATAAGATGTACGATCTTTGTGACAAATATTCCATTCAGGTGGTATCCAGCCTTTGGCTTCCCGCTACCATATTTTCCAATTACGTAAGAGATGAGAACGGAGACCTTGTATCCGACGGAAGCGACGGTTACGACCTTATCTGTGATCCCAATTGCCCCGCAAGGCAGAAAATGTATGAATACATCGACGAGTACGTAGGCAGATACAAGAACAGACGTACTATTCTTGCGTGGGAAATAATAAACGAAGGCAATCTTGCGGCAGACCTTGGCAGAATATCCGGGGAGATAACATACAGTGCAAAGCAGATAGGCGATTTCTATGCCGACTGTGCGGATCGCATCAGAAGTGTAGATCCGGAAAGACTCGTTACCGGCGGAGACAGCATGATAAGAGCTTGCCAGTGGCACCTTTACAAGGCTACTATGGAGGGCAGAGACGCAGATTTTACTACTGATAATCTTGAGGAGAGACTTAAGGCTACTTACATAATAAACCGCGGACTTGATCTTGTAAGCGTTCACGGCTATGCGGTAGGCGCATATGAAGAGACTATGTGCGTATACGACAGAGGTGACGGTACCAAAGAGACTGTTACCTGGAAGCTTTTGAAGGAAGAAGCCGAAAAGCTGGGCAAGATACTTTATAACGGAGAGACGGGAGATATCGGGGTGGACCTTGACGGTACGGTATATCCTCACGCTCATCCGGCAAGAGCGAGAAGCCGCGACAGATATCTCACAGAAATAATTGAAAGAGATATCCAGCTTACCCACTGGTGGGTCTACCGTTCCGGCAGAGAGGATATAAACGACGTTTACACCTTTAGTGTGGATCCCGTAAATCACGATAACACCCTCGCTGTCATTCAAGCGGCGAATATGCGTATCAAGGCGATGCACGTTATAAACTACCTCTGGAAAAAAGAAAACTGATCTTTAAAATCCCGTCTTATATTTTTGGACGGGATTTGCGTCTTTTTTACCTTTTATATTGACTTGAAACGTATATTTATGCTACAATACCGAAGAAGACAAACATAATAAGGAGATCGTTATGAGCGAATTATATACTACCAAGACTGCATCCATATGATGTGGATGCCAATATCAAGTATCACAACCGCGTTGTAAAGAAGGAAGAGGGCGTATATCTCGGATGGCCCGGAACCGCTATCGAATTTTGCGGATGGTTTGAGGGAGATATTACCTTTAACGTTGATATAAAGATAAACCCTTATCTTGACAGCGGAATGATATTCCTTCTCTATTTCTTTCTTGAGGTCGACGGAGTTCCCACCAAGACCGAGGCTTTCCACGGCGGAGAAAACAAAATAGAGATAAAGGGTCTCAAGAGAGAATACCATACTATAAAGCTTATCAAGATGAATCAGGCACAGTTCAGCACAGTTCTTGTGAAGTCCATTACCTATACAGGTGAGATGGACGTACGTCCCGCTGACAAGCCTCTCAGAATAGAGTGCATCGGCGACTCCATTACCTGCGGTGAAGGCTGCATGGCAAACAGAGCGCCCGAATTTGACGGAGACCAGGCTCGTACAAGTGAGATAATTCATGCATATCCCACACAGCTTGGTAAGATCCTTGATGCAGATATTTCTCACGTGTCCTGCGGCGGATGGGGTGTTGAGTGCTGCGAATGGAACTACGGTCAGACTATTCCTTCCATATATGACTACACTTGCTGGTTTGACGACAAGTACGAAAAGTGGGATCACTCTTCTTTTGAGCCCGATGCTATCGTGGTTGCCCTCGGAACAAACGATTCCGGACACAACGTTCCCGAAGACAAACTTGATGCGGGAATAAAGAACTTCCTTGCACATCTTACAGAGGTACATCCCGACAGCTTCATCCTCTGGGTGTACGGAATGATGTGGAATCCTTATGATGAATGGATCGCCAGAGCTATTTCCGAATTCGGCGACGGCAGAATAAAATACATCTGTGTTGACAAGGATAACGACGGCGGATTCCAGCATCCCAGCCTTGAGGGTCACACAAGATTCGCAAAGACTATGGCGAGAATAATTCGCGAAAAATTGGATATTTAAAATTTTTACGGCATCTGCTTTGGCGGAAGCCGTAAATTTTTTTTATTAATTCAAATGAAATTCATAAAACCGTCACATAAGGGAAGTATTATAATTACATGGTAATAAAACCGAAACGGCATTGCCGGGAAAGGATGGAGATCATGGCAGAATATTTTGATCAAAATAATATAAATAGGGAGAACTCTTCCTCCGAAAACAATAATACAGAATCACACGGATATACCTGGTCATCTTCAGACGGGAACGTTGATTACGGAAAGATGGCAGGAGCGTCTTATGGATACGCTACGCCTATATACGGAGACGAAAAAAAGAAAAAAGAAAAGAAGTCGGGTAAGGGCGGCTTTGCAGCTCTTGCGGTCGTACTTTGCATTGTTTTCTCCGTTGCTTCGGGTATAGGCGGCGCATACTTTGCGGTAAACCATTTTATTGACGGAAACGAAGGACAGGTAAATGCAGGTGGCAATGAGACCGAAAAAGAGACAGAGGTCAATAACAACGGCGGAACTGTTTCTTCCGGTACGGATATAGACAGAGGTGATCTTGAGCCCGGCACTATTGTAAAGTCTGACTCTGTTCCCAGAGAAGTGCTTGACGGAACAATAGCCGCAGCTACAGAAAAAGCATATGATTCCGTTGTTGTGATCACTACGGAAACGGCAGTATACGATAGCTTCTTCGGACAGTATATAAACGACGGAGCGGGTTCCGGAGTTATAATAAGCGAAAACGGCTACATCGTAACTTGTGCTCACGTTGTGGACGGCTCTACTACGATCACCGTTACTATGACGGATGGAACCAAATATGATGCAAAGATAGTGGGCTCGGATGCACAGACCGATATTGCGGTTCTCAAAATAGATGCAACAGGACTTCCTTTTTCCATTATTGGAAACTCTGACCAGCTCGTTATAGGTGAGACTGCTATCGCCATAGGAAATCCTTTGGGAACTCTCGGCGGTACTGTTACAAACGGTATAATCAGCGCCCTTGACAGAGAGGTGGAGATCGAGGGCACAAAGTACACTCTTCTTCAGACAAATGCAGAGATAAACCCCGGCAACTCCGGCGGAGGCCTCTTTAATATTGACGGTGAGCTTATAGGTGTTGTAAACGCAAAATCATCCGGATCTGCGGTAGAGGGTCTCGGATTTGCAATACCTATAAACGAGGCTATGAATATAGCTGAACAGCTTATGAATTACGGATACATCAAAGGTAGACCTCAGCTTGGCATTACCATAGTTACTATCGAGGATTATTCCGACCTTTACGATATCCGATCAGAGTATCCTGAGCTTCTTAATTACGTTACAGATTACGGTATGTATGTTACGAATTGGCAGAACGGCGACTTTAAGTTCGGTGACAGAATAATCGCTCTTGACGATGTACCTGTATCTACGTTCAGTGAGCTTAAGTCTGTGCTTTACAACCACGAGATAGGTGATACGATAAGTGTTACGGTATCGAGACTTACCTCCCGTCAGCAGAGCAGACTTACAACATTCGAAATAACTCTTACCGAGTACGTTCCCGAATCATAAAAGTCTGTTGAAAGACAGAAAAAAATATAGTATAATATAAACAAAAGGAATGCAGAAATAAAGGAGAAACAGGTTTCGGCATTCCTTTTATTTGGGAAAGGGGGAATTTATAATGTATAAGATCCTGGCAGTAGACGATGAAGATAAGATACGTCTTCTTATAAAAAAATATGCCGAGTTTGAGGGGTACAGCGTTACTGAGGCAGTGAACGGTATGGAGGCAGTAGAGATATGCCGTAAGAGCGATCACGATATTGTTATTATGGATATAATGATGCCCGAGCTGGACGGCTTTTCAGCCTGCAGGGAGATACGAAAATTTTCCTCGGTTCCCATAATAGTTCTTTCCGCAAGAGGAGAGGAATATGACAAAATAAACGGATTCAGCCTCGGAATAGATGATTATGTTGTGAAGCCCTTCTCACCCAAGGAGCTTATGATGCGCATTGAAGCGGTATTAAAGAGGACCACGGGCGGAACAAAAAACAAAGATATTTATACAGCAGAGGGACTTAGCGTTGATTTTACGGGCAGGATAGTTACTGCGGACGGAGTCCGTCTCGAGCTTTCTCCAAAGGAATACGATCTGCTGTTTTATATGGTGAAAAATAAGAATATAGCCCTTTCCAGAGAAAAACTTATCACAAACGTATGGGGTTACGATTTCTACGGAGACGACAGAACGCTTGATACTCATGTAAAGCTTCTCAGGAAGTCGTTGGGCGAATACAGTAAATTTATAGTTACTCTCAGAGGGGTGGGATACCGCTTTGAAGCGCCTTAAGCAAATGACCGTACAGTGGAAGATCTTCTTGTTTCTTCTTCTGTTCGTTGCACTTACACTGTCGGTAATATGGTTATCGCAGGTCTTTCTTGCCGACAAAATACACAAGGCGGTAAAAATAAACGACATTGAGTCTACCGCCCATAGGTTGAGCCAGATAAAGGACGAGGACGAGCTTAAAGAAAATGCGGAGGCGATTGCGCAGAACAAGCAGATATGCCTCATAATATTCAAAGTTAACGAGAGAGAGATCCATCAGATAGCGTCCTCGGACGTTTTGAGAGATTGCGCTATACACCGCATATCCATAAACAGTAAGATAAAGCTTTATAAGAATGCCCTTGTAAACGGCGGAGAGGACCTCCAGCGATTCAGATACGATGTGCATAGCGGGGTGTATTACAGCGTTTCGGGGGATCTGTTCTCAAAAGACAGCTCTGTCAGCGGAGATGAGAGCGTAATATACACCAAGGTGACGGAGAGTGAGGATGGATATGACACGGTAATGATGCTGAACTCCGTTATCTCTCCGTTGGGTACCACCGTTAAAGCGGTAAATGCACAGCTGACAATGGTATCTGCGGTACTTGTGATATTCTCTCTTGCTATGGCGTGGATGATGTCACGCGGTATTGCAAGACCCATTGAAAAAATGAACTTCAAGGCTAAGGAGTTGGGCAAGGGCAGATACGACGTTGATTTTACGAGCCGCGGCTACAGAGAGATCGCAGAGCTTGGCGATACCCTTAACCGTACAGAAAAGGAACTTGAAGAGAACGACCGTATCAAAAGGGATCTTATTGCCAATATTTCTCACGATCTCAGAACTCCTCTTACCATGATAAGCGGATACGCGGAGATAATGAGGGATATTCCGGGCGAGAACAGTCCCGAAAACGCTCAGGTTATCGTGGATGAGTCTAAACGTCTTACTACCCTTATAAATGACGTACTTGATATTTCAAGACTTGAAAGAGGGAAAGAGCCTGTGAGCGTAAATCCTTTTGAACTTACCTCTTCGGTAAGCGGAATGATATCCAGATACAACGCTCTTATCAAGCATGAAGGATACAAAATAGAGTTTGACTACACCGAAGAGATAGATGCGGTTCAGGATGAATCAAAAATACTCAAGGTCATATATAATCTTATTAACAACGCAGTTACCTATACGGGAGATGACAGACTTGTAAAGGTGGTTCAGAGCCGAAACGGAGATAAAGTGCGCTTTGACGTAAGCGACAGCGGAGAGGGTATAGACCCTGAAAAGCTCAAATCTATTTGGGAAAGATACTACAAGGTGGATAAGGAGCACAGGCGCGCTTCGGTTGGGAGCGGTCTCGGACTTTCAATAGTAAAGACTGTTATGGATATGATAGGCGGAAGGTATGGAGTTATTACCTCGAAAGGCAAGGGAAGTACCTTCTGGGTAGAATTTGACAGAATTAATACGGCGTATAAGACGGAGTGATCTTATGGGATTTGTATTTGAAACAAAAGGCGGGCTTGGATATTTTCGCGCAGAAAATATAAAAGCAAAACACGGTTTTTCAACGAGAATGGGAGGGGTAAGCGTATTACCCCACCTTTTTTCACTTAATCTCGCTTTCGGACGAGGAGACGATGAGGATACCGTGAGAAAAAATATAGAAATATTCTGCTCCGCAATAGAAGTGCCGCAGGACAGCGTGATAAGCGCAAAGCAGATACATTCCGCAAAGGTGCTACGTGTAGGCCCTGAGGACAAGGGGCTTGAATCAACGGAATGCGACGGCTTCGTTACGGACAAAAAAGGGGTAACGCTTTGCGTGAAGGTAGCTGATTGCGTTCCCGTTTTACTGTGTGACGGGGAAAGAAGAATAGTATCTGCGGTCCATGCAGGTTGGAGAGGCTCAGCGGCAGGCATATGTGTAAATGCCGTGAGGGAGATGCTGAAAATAGGGGCTGACATAAAAAACATAAATGCCGCCATAGGCCCGTCTATACACAGCTGCTGCTTCGAGGTCGGTGAGGACTACAGAGAGGCGCTGAAGGATATGCTGGGAAGCAAATCGGAAAGATATATAATCCAAAAGAACGGTAGCCTCTTTTCGGATATAGTACGGATGAATCGCGATATGCTTCTTGAGGCGGGACTTAAAGAAGAGAATATATGCGAGAGCGGAAGGTGCAGCTGTTGTGAGCCGGAACTGTTTTTTTCTCACAGAGCAAGCAAGGGGAAAAGAGGTACAATGGCAGCTATGATAAGCCTATAAAAAGCCGTATTGGATGATTGCAAATCTTGAAATGTTTACATATTTATGATATAATAAAAAAATACTGGTTAAAAATACTAAAAATATATAACTTTTGAAATAATTGGGGGAACGTTTAAATGATCAGTGCAGAGAACATCGTCAAAAGATATGGCGATAAATATGCGGTCAATGACGTAAGCTTCACCGTTGGAGACGGTGAGATAGTAGGCTTCCTCGGCCCGAACGGCGCAGGAAAGTCAACTACCATGAATATACTTACCGGATATCTTTCGTCTACCTCCGGAACCGCTAAAATAGACGGATTTGATATACTGGATGATCCTACGGAAGCAAAGAAGCACATAGGTTATCTTCCCGAGATACCTCCGCTTTATCTTGATATGACGGTTGAGGAATATCTTAATTTCGTATACGATCTTAAGTCTTGCACGCTGAACAGAAAGAAGCATATTAAGGAAATATGTGACGTAACCAAGATAAGCGACGTTTATAAACGCGTTATAAAGCATCTTTCCAAGGGATACCGTCAGCGTATCGGTATTGCCCAGGCACTTATCGGAAACCCCAAGGTGCTTATATTTGACGAGCCGACTATAGGTCTTGACCCGAAGCAGATAATAGAGATAAGAAACCTTATCCGTATGCTCGGCAGAGATCATTCCGTTATTCTGTCTACACATATCCTCTCCGAAGTTCAGGCGGTCTGCGACAGAATAATCGTAATAAACAAGGGAAAGATCGTTGCAGATGAAGCAACAGAGAAGATAATCAACGCTACCAACGAGAGCATGAGGATCAATATAAAGATATGCGGTCCCAAAAAGGAAGTTCTTTCGGCTCTTAAGGAAGTTGTGGGCGTTGCATACGCAGAGGCGATCGGAGAGAACGATTTTGACAGCGTTACCTTCCTTGTTGAAAGCGATGCAGGCGTGGATATCAGAAAATCTCTGTTCAATATGTGTGCCCGTAAAAATTGGCCTATTATAGGTCTTGAAGCGGCGGGAGCAAGTCTTGAGGATGTATTTATGTCCCTTGTAAACAGATCGGAATCCCAGAATAAGGGCAAGCGTTCTAAAATAAGCGCAGGCAAAAAGAATGCCGCTAAGGAGGAAGCATAAATGTTAGCTATATATAAGAGGGAGATGAGAGCTTATTTCAGTTCTCCCATAGGCTATATCTTTATCGCCGTATTTCTTGCGGCAAGCGGATTTATGTTTTCCGTGAGCACTTTGCTTGCAGGTACGGAAAGCGACATCTCTTCCTATTTTGCAATGATGATATATGTTTTGCTTATCGTTGTTCCTCTTCTTACAATGAAGCTGTTCAGCGAAGAACGTAAGACCAAAACGGAGCAACTGCTCCTCACGGCTCCCGTATCTCTTCCCGGAATGGTATTTGCAAAGTTTCTTGCAGCTTATACAATGTTTGCTATAACATTCCTGGTATCCTGCATAAACCTTTTCTCTTTATATGAATACGGAAACCCCAATACCGCAGATCTTATCGGATATATTATAGCAATACTTTTTGTGGGATCGGCTTACGTAGCGGTTGGAACCTTTATTTCCTCTTTGACTGAGAATCAGCTTGTTTCCGCTATCGGTACCATCGCAGTGCTTGCTGCACTTATTCTTGCAAGTGCATTTAACGAGAGTATAGATTTCGCTCCTCTGAGAGCAGTTCTTTCCTGGGTGTCCATCTACTCAAGATTCTACAACTTTACCTACGGTATCTTTGATGTTGCGGCTACCTTCTATTATATATCTATATGTTTTGTGTTCCTGTTCCTTACTGTGCGTGTGTTTGAAAAACGCCGTTGGGAATGATCGGAGGTGCCGTTTAAATGAATAATATTATTAAAAACAGAAAATTTAAATATGGATCCTCCGCGGTGATCTTTACCGTTGTGGTAATAGCCGTCATTATTCTTCTTAACGTGGTTTTGTCCGCTCTTGCAAATACCTTCCTTTGGTATATAGAGATGGATAAGGAGGACTCCTTCTTCGGACTCAGCCAGGGAGCAAAGGACCTTCTCGATTCGGTAGAGGAGAGCAGTAAAGAAGATCTTAATGTCAGAATAATATTCTGTATGCCTTTGGATAAAATGATAGAGAGCACAGACACCTACCGTATATACGCATGTGCTCAGTCCTTTGCCGAGGAGTACGATTTTATAAGCATCGACTATCTTGATACTGTTACAAATCCTGCGGAAGCCAATAAGTATAAGACTACTGCAAACACTTCTATAAATGAAAAGAGCATAATAATCGAAAACGGATCTCAGTTCCGTGTATACAGTATGGAAGCTATGTATGCTACCGCTGCAAGTACGGGCCAGCTCTTCTCCTTTGTGGGAGAATATAAGATAGCCACCTGTATCCTTCAGTTTACAGGAGACAGCCCTATCGTATGCTTTACGGAAGGTCATGGAGAAAACACAGAGACCTCCGAGCTTTATGAACTTTTTGAAGATGCGGGCTTCAGCGTCAAGACTGTGGACCTTGCAAGAGAGGAGATAGATGCTGAAACAAGGATACTTGTTATAAACAATCCTATTTCTGACTTTTTAGGAGCTGACGATACTGTTAACGAAATAAAGAAGCTTTCTACCTTCTTGGGAGATTTCGGAAACCTTTGGGTGTTCCTTGACCCCACAACAAGAGTTCTGTACAACCTTGAAGAGATGCTCGCAGACTGGGGCATTCGTTTCGGGGATGCGGTGATCAAGGATTACAGCAGTTCTCTTTCCGTTGACGGACATGAGCTTGTTTCCGTATATTCCTCAGAGCAGACTACCGGCGCATCTCTGCATGCTCCTTTACGCAGTCTCGAGACCATACCGAAGACTATTGTGAGCAATGCGCGCCCGATCTACTACGAGGCATCTATACACAACGCTTACGGAAATATAGATACCTCTACGGTTCTCTATTCTACGCCCAATGCAGTGTCTGTATCATTCGAAGACGGAAGCGAAGTGCCCGGAACTTATAACCTTATGACTCTTACACGTGAGTCAAGGATCATTGACAACGAAGACTATTACTCATATATTCTTGTGAGCGGAACCTCACAGTTTGCCGCTGATAAATATCTTAACGGCAATACCTACGGAAACTCTGATATCCTCTTTGCGGCTATGCAGGCTTGCGGAAAGGATACTGTTCCCGCAAATATCGACCAGAAGGTATTTGAAGACACCGCTCTTGATATCACTACCTCCGAGGCGTATACATGGACAGCAGTATATACTGTTGTACTTCCCGTTACAGCTCTTATTATCGGACTTGTAGTATTTATAAGGAGAAAGTACTTATGATAAGGAGACAGCAGCTGTTTATAGTTATAGGACTTGCAATTATAGCAGTGCTTCTCGCAGCGTATCTCATCTTTCTTGCTCCTCTGCTTAACGTAAATGATACGGTGGAGCCTCCGGAGCTTGAAGAAGGGGAGGTACTTTACAACAACAGTACCTTCCTTATGCATGAGCAGCTGGAAGAAGACGATATAGAAAAAATACTCATACACAACGATCATGGGGAATTCGAGTTCTATAAACGTAATACCTCGGCGGGAAAGACCTTCGTTATCCGTAATATGGAGACCGCCACCTTTGACAGAACAAAGTTTTCGGGAATACTTACTGCTGTAGAGAATCCCATAGTTCTTCAGAGGCTTAAGGACGTTACCGACTACGCACAGTATGGAATAGACTATGAAAATTACTATGTTGTCGGTACCAAAAACGGTAAGGAGTATAAGGTATACGTAGGAGATATTGCATCCTCTGACGGGGCATACTATTGCCGGATCGAGGGAAGAGATTTCGTGTATTTACTTGATACGTCTATAGAATATATGCTTAACGACGTGTATTATTATGTTACACCATATCTTGCAATGCCTACAACTCAGGAAGATTTCTACAAAATAGATGACTTTTCAATGTACCGTGACGGAGAAAAGATCGTGGGTATAGATTATCTCAACGAGATCGAGAGGGAATCTAACGGAACCACAAACTTTTACAGAATGACCTACCCTACCGCATATAATGTGGCATTCTCTTCCTTTGAGAGCATTACAAAGGTGTTTATGAATCTCAAAGGTACCGAGACCATAATGACCGATCATACGGACAGACCGCTGTCTGATGAAGTGCTGGCTGAATACGGACTCAAAGAACCCAAGTATGAGCTGCGCTTCAAGTACGGTGTATATGCAAACAAAATATACGTATCTGCACTCAACGAAGACGGAAGTTATTACGCTTACTCCACCCTATTCAATCTGCTTTGTAAGGTAGAGCCTGCGAACTTCAATTTCCTGGATTGGGATATTCTAAAGTTCGTTGACCCCGCTATGTTTGCTGTAAACATTTACGATATAGCTTCCGTCAGCGTAGAAAGCGACTCCATAAACGAGACCTTCCTTATGAGCGGAGACGACAGTGAGACCTTCGCAGTAAGAACGAAGAACAGTAACAAAGAGATAACGGCCTCTCATTACAGAGAGTATTATATGAATATACTTACTCTTTATCTGAGAGGATATGCAGACCTTGAAGATAACTCATCGCTCAAACGTGAGCTTAAACTCACCGTAAGAACGAGAAAGGGAGTTGAGACGGTCTACGAGTTCTATCCTTGCTCTACAAGCCACTGCTACTATACTATAGACGGAGTAGGAGAATTCTATCTGCTTCGTGACGAGGTCGATAAGCTTCTTGCTAATACGGGAAGACTTCTCAGAGGAGAACCCGTTGATAATTCTTACAAAAACTAGTACACGGCAAAAGTTTTATACTAGGCCGAAAGAGAGAATTTTATGATAAATTTAAAAAGAGTCCTCTGCTCTGTACTTGCCATATGTGGCTTGTGTATGACAGTGTTCCTTGGCGCTTGTTCCGATGGCGGTGACACCATACTGAAGGTTGGAGGCAACAAGGTCCCTTATGAAATGTACAGATACTTCTATTTCAACACCAAGGCTAATTCCGGCGGTGAAACTGAAGGTTTGCTTGATAAAGTTGCTTTTAATATCAAAAGTGCTTATGCCGTTATTCCTATGGCATCGCATTATAAAGTGTCTTTAAATTCCGATGATAAGGAAAGTATAAAAAAATACATTGCTGAGCAGAAGGCATCGTTCGGAGACGATAATCTCTATTACGACAATATGGAGCAGGCCTACCAGTCGGATTACACCTTGCAGAAGATGCTGGAGCTTCAGCAACTCAGAACAAAGCTTTTCCTTGCTCTTACGGACGATATGACTGGAGAGATAGACTGTGCTAAGGACGTAGTCCTTGCGGATATCGGCAAGAATTTTTACCGTACTCAGCAGATATTCATATCCAATGATAACGGCGATGATATCGAGGCAAACAAAAAGCTGGCTGAAGAACTTTACGCCAGAGTAAAGGCAGGAGAAGATTTCTTCGGACTTGCAAACGAATACGGAGAAGATCCTGCTCTTATAAATAATAGAGACGGACACTATGCTACCAAGGGACAGAAGATAGAGGAGTACGAAAGCGTTGCTCTTTCTCTTAAGGAAGGAGAAATGAGCGAGGTTATTGAGACCTATCTCGGATATCATATCATATTGAGGCTTGAGCTTGAGGATGAATATATCGAAAGATATTATGAAGATCTGCTCTATCTCTACCAAAACAGAAAGTTTAATGAGATCTATAAGCAATATATGGATGATATGAACATAAGCTACAGCTCTGCATTTTATAAGATAGATTATGAGGAGATGGAGGCTTACAGAATAAAGAGAAATATCGAAAGCACTGCCGCTACCGAAACGGAAAGCGAAAGCGTATCCGAGACTGAGACATGAAGATATATTTTTGTTCCGTAAAGGGAAAAACTGCCCATCAGGCAGGCAGAGAGCTTCTTTTTGAAGCTGTAAAAAGAGAGTTCGGAGTCTTCATGACAGAAGAGGATATCTGTTACGAAGAAAAAGGAAAACCATTTTTTAAAGACCGTTCGGATATATGCTTCAATATTTCACATTCCGGAGAATTTGCCGTTTGTGTCCTTGCTGAAGAAGCAGTGGGAATAGACGTGCAGAAAAACAAAAAAATAAGCGAAGCCGTGTGTAAGCGTTTCTTAAACTCTTGCCCCGTATCCGAAGGAGTAAGAGAATGGACGAAAAGAGAAGCGTACGGCAAATACACGGGCGGAGGAGCTCTCGACAATTTTATGTCGGAGGACGCTTGCCTCAAGGAATATTTTATTTCGGAAGGCTATTTTCTGTTCGTTTGCTGTAAAAGCGGCGCTTTCCCGGATACTCTCATAAGAATATAAAAACCGCTGCGAGAGTCTGCAAAATTAGCGGTAAAATGAAATTAGCCACCACATTTTTGTGGTGGCTTTTTGATATGCAGAAAGCAAAGAAAAGCCCCGCGCGAGGCAGGGCGATATATCAATTATTTACGAGTTGTTGAAATTCACTATATTCTCTAATAATGTCAAAACACTTACCCGATAACAACCATTTAAAGTTATCGATGCGCTTATTATCTTCAAGTGAACCGTATACTAATAAATCTGCTGAATCAAAACTCAACAAATCAAAATATGGAGAATTATACGAAATGGCAGTCGGTTCAAGCATAAACAGATTGTCAAAGGTCATAGCATAATCACGCGCTTTTTTGAGTTCTTCGATTGCCTTTTGCGGATTGCTGAAAGCATATATCTGTGCTTTGTATATTGCTATATCAATCAAATCATCATAATAACGATTATATTCTCCACTCGGAATCATACTGTGAATTATATTTTCAGCGCATTCTAAATATTCTAAGTTCTTTAGATTAGTATTCTTATAATCAGCTTTATTAACGAGTATTCGCAACATACCGTCAAGATGTCCCATCAAAACTTTCTGTGAATGCTTGTTTTTCTCTTCCCCTGTTAGCGCCCAACTCATTACAGTATCTTTATCTAATATGAGCGCTTTCGGATACATTTCTGCAAACTTTTTCGCTTCATCATTTCTACGCAAAGCACCTAAATTCATAACAATGCCTGCAAGTGCACTGTTCTTTAATTTTTCATCGGTGGCATTTTCATACACGATAAATTCTAATTTTAAGGATTTTTCAAGATCTTCATAAAACTTTTCTTGAGTAGTATAATTGGCGTGTGCCAACATATACAGACAATTTGCCTGCCACTTTATATACTTCAATTCGCCCGGATATTCCCGTGTTGCTTTTTGCGCAATTTCTAACTGTTCAGGCTTGTGAGCCTTTTCATACAGTTCATCATATTCAAGTTTTCTCTTGTCTGTTTCCGGAGGAGTCATGCCGAGCAATTCGTCCGTGGTTACGTGTAATAGCTTGGCGAGAGATACGATTAAAGATAAATCAGGACTTGATAAGCCGCACTCCCATTTTGAAACAGCTTGATAGGAAACGCAAAGATAATCCGCAAGTTTTTCCTGTGTCAGATCATTCTTTTTTCGTAATTCTTTAATTTTTTCGCCGATGGTCACTAGAATCACCTCTTGAAATTTATTGAATCCGGATTCTGGTATTATCATAGCATACATAAGACACAAAGACAATAACTTGTTTTTTGAAACACAATACAACCTATAGTTGAGAAATTGTATTTTCCCACTTTCTCAACACTTGAGTCCGGAGCAAGCATAGCGCGTGAACGTCCACCGCTATTTGGCGGCGCTCGTCTCGCACCGTCCCTGCGCTCACGCTGGGACAGAATCGGGCAGAAGCCCGAACCCATTATCCGCATTGAAACGATGCGCAAAGCCTTCCTCCTGGAGGAAGGGGGACCACGAAGTGGTGGAAGGAGCCCGCGGGACTTTAAGTTTATGCTAATTTTATTGTAACGAGCTCTCCCTCAGTCGCCTACGGCGCCGGCTCCCTCCCGGAGGGAGCCTTTCATAAGTTCCTGCCGATAAAAAACACCACCAAGGAAATATCCTTGGTGGTGTTCGTGTTTTCTCCGCTTAGAATGCAGAGGCGATCGCAGCGGTTTTTAGTTTACTATGAGCCCGAGAGAGAGTTTTTCGCCTTCTCTGAATATATCTGCTGTAACAATTGATTTGGACTCCGTCTTTATCAACAACATATAGAGATCTTCTATTGTAAAAATATCCGTTCCGTTTACCGATGTAATTATATCTCCGGATTTCATTCCCGCAATGGAAGCGTTTCCGGTTATGTAGCTTACGCAGAGCCCCCGAGGGACGTTGTATTTATTTGACATGGTATCGTCAATGCTTTTTCCGTATATTCCAAGTTTTGAGATCGTTATGGAAGCGTAAGAAAAATCCGCATCGTTTTTTTGAGGCAGCAGATCTTCTTCGGATTTTTGCAAGTTGTCGGGGGGCAACGGAGGATCCGGTTCTCTGTTCGGATAAAACAGGGTGGCAATGGAAAAAAGGCCTATACATACGGATATTACGATGGTAAAGGCTGTTCTGGTCAAAAAGCCTTTGGAATTGCGATCTCTCCGCATCCTTTCTTCCTCGTACTCCTTTTCACTTTTTATTGCTCCGAAGGAATTGCCTCGGTGCCATTTTTTACTCATACTGAGGCTCCTTTCATACTTTGGGAACTACCGTACTTTGAACCTTGAGGGTCTTTTTCAAAGTGAAAATAAATTCGCAGTTCTTTCCGCTTTCGCTCTTTACCCAAATTTCTTCGTTGTGGGCGTTTATAATGGTTTTTGCGATAAACAAACCAAGACCGGTGCCGGTTTTGTCAAGACCTCTGCTCTTATCGGTCTTGTAGAATCGGTCGAAGACGTATGGCAGGTCCTTCTCTTCGATGCCGGGACCTTCGTTAAATACAGACACAAAAGTCTTTCCGCCCTTATTTATTATGCTTAATTTTAAGCAGCCCTCTTGAGATGAAAATTTTATGGCATTATCGCAAAGGTTGTAAAGTATCTGATATATTGCATCCTTGTCAGCAAGAACGTACATCTTGTCCTCGTCTGAAACAAATTCCACGTTAAGCTTTTTTTCGTCAATTTTTTGCTCGAATGAGATTATTATCAGCTTTGCCGTTTCGCAGATATCAAAGGCTTCCATGTTAAATTTACGTTCTCCGGCCTGTATGCGTGAAATATCGAGAAGAGTGCTTACAAGTCTCGAGAGCCTTGATACTTCGGTTTTTATTATAGAAAGATAATGTTCGTACTTGTCGGGACCGATGGCACCGTCGAGTATTCCGTCAACAAATCCGGATATGGTTGTCATAGGAGTCCTTAAGTCGTGAGAAACGTTGGCTACGAAATTACGTCTGGTTTCTTCGTTGTGCTCGAGGGTGTATGCCATATTATTAAAAGCTATAGCAAGCTCCGTGAGCTCGTCGTTTCCCTTCACCGGGACTCTTACGTCAAATTTTCCAAGAGCAAAGCTTCTTGCCGCTTTGCTTATTTCACGAAGAGGATCGGTTATCCTCTTTGAAATGTAGTAGGTAGCAAGAAGAATGGAGAGCGATGCGGCTATGGTAAAGCTCAGAACTATAAGTATGAGCCGCTTCATAAAGCTGCCGAATAAAACGTATGGTGTGCTTACAAAGACATAGGCAGTTGGATTTCTTAAAGAATCGTATATTACTTCCCCGTGGGTTATACGTTTGTTTTCGTAAATATCGTCAAGAGTATTTATTTCGTCATAGCCCTTTCCGAGCTTGAATTCCTCAAATATTTCCGACGAAATACTATTGGGAGTCAAGTCTCCGGAATATATGTCGTTAAGAAGGACATCACCTTCTGTGTTTACAAGAAGCACGGTAGTGTTTTTATTATACTTTGTCAAAAGGGAAATATTTTTTACAATATCGTTTTTTGAGTAATATACAAACTGATTGAAATCACTGTACTTCGAACGTATAAATTCGCTTTCTGTATACCGTTGCACAGACAGGGCAATGCTCTGCATAGATTCCATTTGCGATCGGATATGAAAATTTGCCGTTACAACAAGCGCAGCTCCGGCAATAAGCGTAAAACCTAAGGAGATAAGCAGCACCAGAACGGTAAAGTATTTTGAAAAGACAGATTTAAACAAGATCTCACCACCCGAAAAAAGGCTATCCCGCAAAAGGACAGCCCGTAGTTATGCTATTACTGCAGGAGTTCAAATTTGTAACCGATTCCCCACACGGTCTTAAGAGTCCATTTATCCGAGACCCCCTCAAGCTTTTCGCGAAGGCGCTTTATGTGAACGTCTACCGTTCTTGAGTCTCCGAGATAATCAAATCCCCAGACCTTGTCTAAAAGCTGGTCTCTTGTGAAAACTCTGTTATAGTTAGAGGCAAGAAAGTAGATAAGTTCAAGCTCCTTAGGAGGAATGTCAACGGACTTTCCGGCGAGTTTGAGTTCGTATTTCAAAAGACTTACTTCTATTTTGTCGAATTTTATTACTTCGTCATCCTCGGTATTGCTGTGAGAAGAGTAACGGCGGAGTACCGCTTTTATTCTTGCCGAAAGCTCTTTCATTTCAAAGGGCTTTGTTACAAAATCGTCGGCTCCAAGTTCAAGCCCGAGCACCTTGTCAAAAACGTCTCCTTTTGCGGTGACCATAATAACCGGTTTGGAGGACATTTCTCTTATTTCGCGGCATACCTGCCATCCGTCTTTCTTGGGAAGCATAATATCCAAAAGGACGAGATCGGGCTCGTACATCTTGAAGTAAGCAACGCCCTCATTTCCGTCATTGGCGCATTTTACCTCATAGCCTTCGTTTTCGAGATAAAGCTTCAGCATTTCACATATATTAAGATCGTCATCTACTACGAGAAGTTTTGCTCCCATTTTTTCCTCCGTTTTATGAGCACAAGGCTCTTTAAATAGTAAAAAACATATTGTTGTTTATTATATAATAGAACAACATTGTGATAGTTTTGTGAACAAAATATGTGTTTTGTGGGATAATATGTTTAACAATGTTTAAATTTGATATAATTCGGCAAAACTCTTGAAAAAAATGCAGATTGCATTTATAATTTAATGTGAAAGGGAATGCCCTTCTTTGAAATTGATAATAAAATATATACATTGGAAAGGTCATAAAAAATGAAACTCGGAATCGTAGGCTTGCCTAACGTAGGCAAAAGCACTCTTTTTAACGCACTTACAAATGCGGGAGCCGAAATGGCAAATTATCCATTCTGCACTATTGAACCCAACGTGGGAGTTGTAGCCGTACCGGATGAAAGGCTTGATTATCTCTCGGATATGTATACCCCGGAAAAATACACTCCTGCAGTCATTGAATTCGTTGATATTGCGGGTCTTGTAAAGGGCGCAGCCAACGGCGAAGGACTTGGAAACAAGTTTCTTTCCCATATCAGGGAAGTGGATGCGATAATACACGTTGTACGTTGCTTCGAGGATGCAAACGTTATACACGTTGACGGAAAGGTAGATCCTCTTCACGATGTTGACGTTATAAATACCGAGCTTATTATATCCGATATGGAAATAATGGAACGCCGTATTGACAGGACCCAGAAGCTTTTGAAGGGCGATAAGACTCTTCAGGCAGAGCTTGATCTTTATGAAAGAGTATATAAGGCTCTTGACGAAGGCAAGTCCGCAAGACAACTTGAGTATGACGAAAACGAAGAAAAGATAATGGCAGACGTACCTTTACTCAGCAGCAAGCCTGTAATATATGCGGCAAACGTCAGCGAGGATAGCGTAGGAGACGATCCTATGCTTAATCCGCTTTTTGTAAAGCTTAAAGGAAGAGCTGACGATGAACATTCCGGTATTATTCCCATATGTGCGAAGATAGAGGCAGAGATAGCTGAGCTTGACCCTGAGGAAAAATCCGTATTCTTAGAGGATCTTGGACTTTCGGAAAGCGGACTGGACAGACTCATTAAGGAAAGCTATTCGCTTCTCGGACTTATAAGTTACCTTACGGCAGGTCCGAAAGAGGTGCGCGCATGGACTATTACAAGGGGAACTAAGGCTCCCGGTGCTGCAGGAAAGATCCATTCGGATTTTGAAAAAGGATTTATCCGTGCAGAGGTAATAGCATTTGATGATCTTAAGGCTCTGGGCAGTATGAATGCGGCAAAGGAAAAAGGACTTGTACGTTCGGAAGGTAAGGAATATGTGATGCAGGACGGGGACATCGTTCTGTTCAGATTTAACGTTTAAAGAAACGCCTTACATAGGCGCGGAGGATATTATGAAGAACAAACTGTGCGACGGGCTTCTTGACTTTATAGACAGATCTCCGGATTGCTTTCATGCAACTCAAAATGCGAAAAAAGAACTTCTCGAACTTGGTTTTGAGGAACTCTCCGAAGCAAGCGAATGGGATATAAAGAAGGGTGGAAAGTATTTCGTTACAAGAAATTCATCGTCTGTTATAGCCTTTAAAGTGCCACTTGGAGAATACCGCGGATTTATGATCTGCGCAAGTCACAGCGACAGCCCCGCCTTTGTTATAAAGGACGATCCTGTAAAAGCTTCGGGAGGATACTTAAAGCTTGACGTTGAAAAATATGGCGGGATGATCTATTCCACTTGGCTTGACAGACCGCTTTCTTTCGCGGGAAGAGTCGTAGTACGCACGGAAGAAGGAATCGAGACGAGACTGGTTAATGCAGACAGAGATCTCCTTGTTATGCCTAACGTAGCTATACATCTTAACAGAACCGTAAATGACGGCTATAAATACAGCCCCTTAACGGATCTTCAGCCCCTTTTCTCCGCAGGCGGAGAGAATGCGGATATAAAGGCATATATTTCTGAGCTTACGGGAACTGAAGCGGAGGATACCCTTGGCTACGACCTTAGCCTTTACGTGAGACAGAAGGGGACGTATATCGGCGTGAAGGACGAGTTTATCTCTTCGCCCAGGCTTGACGATCTTGAGTGCGCTTATGTTTCCCTTGAGGCTTTTAAAAATGCGGAAAACAAAGAGAAAGTATGTGTGTATGCAATGTTCGATAACGAAGAGGTAGGCAGCTCTACCAAGCAGGGCGCCGCATCGGATATGCTTTTCTCGACTCTGGCAAGAATAAATGCATGCTTTAACATAGATGTCAGCCAAATGAGCAGATATCTTGCGGAAAGCTTTATGGTATCTGCAGACAACGCCCATGCCGCCCATCCGAATCATCCCGAGCTTTCAGACGGCGGAAGAGCTCCCGTAATGAACGGCGGAGTGGTAATAAAGTTTAACGCCAACAGAAAGTACACTACCGACGGAATATCGGCTTCTGTATTCCGTGAGATATGTAAAAATTGCGGAGCTCCCGTACAAAATTATGCCAACCGTGCAGATATAGCGGGAGGATCGACTCTCGGAAATATTTCAAATGAAAAGTTGTCCTTAAATACCGTGGATATAGGACTTGCACAGCTTGCTATGCACTCTGCCTGTGAAACTGCGGGTGCAGACGATCCCGAAAATATGTTCAAGGCTCTTTTAGGCTTTTATTCCGCGGCGCTTTCGCAGAGATCTGACGGAAGCTACGAAATAAAATACTGATCTGGAAGGAGCAGAAAATATGCGTCAGGTTACCGAAGCAACACGTAACAAGCTTATTGCCGCTGCCGTAGAGGAACTGCGTGAGCACGGCGTAAGAGATTTTTCTATAAGGCGCGTAGCGGAGGCGTGCGGTCTTTCCCCCGGGGCTCCGTATAAACACTTTGACGGCAAGGATCACCTTATACTTGAAGTTTTGAAGTATATGAACGGAAAGTGGCATGAGATACACCGCAGTATCAGCTGTGATGACAGTCTCAGCTTAAGAGAGAAGCTTACTGAGGTCAGTGTTGCGTATATAGTTTTTTTGTGTAAAAATACGGAATTTCAGACTATACTTATGATGAACGATAACTCTATGTCCCGCGAGCATATTACGGAAAAAGCAAAGATGAGCGAGATGACGAGAGAACTTATACACAGTTACTGCGTATCGGTAAATATGAGCCCCGAAGATGAAAAAAGAAAGACTTATGCAGTACGTTCTTTTATTTACGGAGCGGCTCTTATGATAAGTTCGGGAAATCTTCCGTTTGACGAAAGTTCGCTTGATATGGCAAGAAAGTGTATTTCAAGAGAATTTGACATAAGGTAAAAACAGAGGCTGAACTCAGCCTCTGTTTGATTTTTATTTACTTCCGGCTTCCTTGAAAGCCTTTACCGCAGCGGCAATATCCTTTGCTCTGAATATAGCGCTTCCCGCAACGATAACGTTTGCACCTGCTTCAATAGCAATGTGAACGTTTTCGGGAGTGATTCCCCCGTCTACTTCAAGGTCGATATCTTTTCCGGTCTTGTCGATAAGCTCACGTACGCCCTTGATGCTCTTGACAGTGTCCATAATAAAGGACTGACCGCCGAAGCCGGGCTCAACCGTCATTATAAGAACCATGTCAAGCTTTTCCATAAAGGGCTCAAGAACGCGATAATCTGTTTTGGGCTTGATAGACACGGAAGCCTTGCAGCCTAATGAGTGTATGTAGTCTATAAGGTCTTCGGGATCTTCAACTGCTTCGTAATGGAATGTGATTATGTCGGAACCCGCTTTTACAAAAGCTTCCGCATATTTCTTGGGATCGCTTATCATCAGATGGGTATCAAATACCAGCTTTGAATGGGGGCGAGCACTCTTTATAATATCCGGACCAAGGGAAAGGTTGGGGACAAAGTGTCCGTCCATAACGTCGATATGCAGATATTCAACACCTGCATCCTCTACCTTTTTTACCTCTTCTTTGATCTGAGAGAAGTCGCAGGCAAAAAGGGAAGGAGAAATTTTTATCATTTTTCATTACCTCCATAATATATATTTTTTTGTTTTTTATTTCGTGATTTTTTTTAAAAAACATCTTGCCGGAGCATTTGCTCCATTTTTTATGTAAGATGTATGACCACTTGCTCCGTGGCAAAGCTTCTGAAATTCCATATGATACTATCAGACAGGAACGGCGCCTGTCGGCGGGAACAACTCTCTTTGGGATGTCAAAAGCAAAAGAAGTTAAGAATAGGGGAGAGCGATCCCGCTTTATATAGGAGGAGCAGTGAAAGATCTGCTTCTCCGTTTTATTTTTTTCGAATCAGACATACCGCGTGGGCAGCTATAGCCTCTCCGCTTCCCGTGAAGCCGAGCCCCTCTTCGGTGGTTGCTTTAACGTTTACGAGCTCTGTATTGCAACCGTAAGCCGCAGCAATATTTCTTTTCATGATCTCTGTAAAAGGAGAAAGCTTCGGGCGCTGAGCAATTATCGTTGCATCGATATTTCCTATGGCAAAGCCTTTTTCGTCCATTATAGCACGGGTCTTTTCCGCAAGACGGATACTGTCTGCCCCGAGATAAGAGTCGTCGTTATCGGGGAAAAGTTTCCCGATATCTCCCATGCCGAGAGCGCCGAGAACCGCATCCATTACTGCATGTACGAGGACGTCGGCATCAGAGTGTCCGAGGAGTCCCTTTTCATAAGGGATCTCTACACCACCGAGTATAAGCTTACGGTCTTCGGTAAGGCGGTGTACGTCGTATCCGTGACCTATCTTAAATTCGCTCACGAGTTTTCATCCCTTTCTTTCAGTAAAAGCTCTGCAAGGAGAATATCTCTCTTTTCCGTTATTTTTATATTACTTCCGTCGGATTCCACAAGTTTTACGGCATATCCAATGCTTTCGGCAAGAGCGCAGTCGTCGGTAAAGCTCAGACTCTTCTGCTTTGCTGTATATGCAGCGGCGCGGTAGAGTTCGGTCTTGAATACCTGGGGAGTTTCCACAGCCCGCAAGAGCTCTCTGTCGGGCGTAGATTCAACAAATCCTTTGCCGTTGATCATCTTTACGGTATCGCTTATCTTATGACAGGGAGCGGCGGCACCGACGGAGTATGCTTCCCTCACGGTTGCGGATATGAGCTCGGGCGTAATAAGGCATCTTGCGGCGTCGTGTATTGCAACGTATTCCGATCTGTCGTCTATTCTTACAAAACCCTTGAGGGCGCTTTCGCCTCTGCTGTCTCCGCCCGGAGTAATGTGCTTTATTTTTTTGAATCTGTATTTCGAGAGCATCTCTTTATAAAGAGGGTACTCTTCTTTTTTTGCAACGATAATTATCTCGTCTATAAGAGAACAGTTTTCAAAAGCCATAATGCTTCTGGCGATCACGGGCATACCCGCAAGATCCATAAACTGTTTGGTAATACCGGGGGTATTCATTCTTGTGCCGGAACCGCCTGCCAGAATGACGGCAGAAGTGAAGTGACGTTCTTTTTTTGATTCGACGACCGTTTTCAGCGCTCCGATAAGCTTTGTTTTTATACCCATGGTAACGTCCTTTCATAAATCGTTTCCGGAAACATATAAAATCTCATTATGTATTATAACACAAATTCCAAAAAATTAAAGATGAAAAGTGTAATTTTTACTTTTGCGAAAGAAATTTTATTAAAATTATAATAATATTATAAAAAGTATTTGAAATTATATCGAAGTTGTGATAACATTGTATAAGGAGTATCTTACGAATGCGGAGGTGAGGATATGGATGCTTTTTTAAATGCGGCAAGTCAGGGTCTCTCTTTTATTATAGACCAGTTTAAATCACTCGGAATAAATGACGTTGTGGATATCGTTTGTGTTTCCGTACTTATCTATTTCGTTATAAAGTTTGCCAAGGATCGCAGAGCGGGAAAGCTTGCGGTAGGTATAGTAGTATTGGTCCTTCTTCAGATAATAAGCGATATATTCTCTCTTAATTCTATGAAGTTCCTTATAGGTAATGTGTTCCAGGCGGGACTTGTTGCTATTATAATCGTGTTCCAGCCCGAGTTGAGAGCCGCTCTCGAAACCCTCGGTAAGGAGCCTTTAAAGACCTTTAAAAGCTTTGGAGACAAAAAAAGCAATCAGACAATGAATGAGATGATAGATGCCGTATCCGACGCTTGTGCCGAACTGTCTTCCGAAAGAACGGGAGCGATCATCGTTATAGAAAGAACAACAAAGCTTGGCGACATAATAAAGAGCGGCACGGTAATAAATGCCGAACCCACGCAGTTCCTCATAAGAAACATATTTTATGAGGGCGCACCCCTTCATGACGGAGCGGTGGTAATACGCGAGGGAAGAGTATATGCTGCGGGATGTTTCTTGCCTCTTACCATGAATTCAGATATTACGAAAGATCTCGGAAGCCGCCACAGAGCATCTATCGGTATGAGTGAAAACTCGGATGCCATAGTTGTTGTCGTATCCGAGGAAACCGGAACTATATCTATAGCGACTGACGGGAATCTTGAAAGAGGTTATAACAGAACTACTCTCAAAAAGGAACTCGTTTCAAGACTGATCGAAGAAGAAACGGGAAGCAAGTTCAAGAAGATAAAGAAAAATCACAGCGAAATATTCGGGAAATACGGCGAATAAAAATTAAAGCGGAAAGGAGAAACGCGCTTATCTGCGTAAGCGGTATGTTATGGGAGAGAACGATAAGAGAGATAACGTAGCCAATCACGGCGACGTTAAAAAAGAAAGACGTATAAATTTCATACTTAAAGTGGTTTCTGTTTTCTGCGCGTTGGTTCTTTGGTTCTACGTTGCGGGAACTGACAACGAGAACTACAAAAAAGAAATAAGCTCGGTACCTGTGTCCATATTTACCTCGAAGGAACTTTCTGTAATTCAGGGTGTCGGAGCTACTACAAACGTTACCGTATCGGGTAAAAAAGATGTAATAAACAATATTACCTCCGAGAATATAACGGCATACGTGGATCTTTCCGACATAAGTACGGCGGGAAGATATACCAGAACCATTGACGTAACTGTATCGGGAATAGAGGGCGTATCCATAGTTTCAAAGACTCCCGACAACCTTTCGGTATATCTTGACAAGACCACTTCCGTAAGTGTGCCCGTTGAAGCAAGAGTATATGGATATATGCTCAATGACGGATACGAGATAGGTGAGATAAAGACCGGAATTACAGAGGTGAACGTGTCCGGTCCCGAAGCAGAACTTCTGGGCATCAGCCGAGCTCTTGCGGTAGTGGAATTTGAAGGGGATTATCTCACAAGATCTACCAACGTATCCGCTGAACTCAAGCTTGTAGATAGCGACGGAAACGTTATAAGCGGTTCATACGTAAGTATGCACGGTGAAAAATACGTTGACGTATCCATTCCCGTATATCTTACAAAGACCGTTCCTCTTTCGGTTGAATACAAATACGGATTCTTTAATGAAGAGAATACTAACGTGATACTTGAGCCGTCTTCCGTGAGCATACGCGGAAAGGCTGAGGCTGTTGAATCTATCAACAGTGTAAATATTGCAACTATAGACGAAAAGAAGGTAAAAAATAACACTTCTATATCTGAAGAACTGGTACTTCCTCACGGCGTAAGTTGTACCGACGGTACAGAAACCGTCAAAATAAGAGTGGAGTATAAGGGAGTCGCTACCAAGCCGGTCCTTGCTTCCAATTATAACTTGATAAATCCCAAGGCATACGATTGCGAGATAGTAACGGATTACGTTGCAGTGTTGCTCTGCGGACCCGATGCTATGCTCGACAGTATCAATGCATCGGATATCATAATAAACGTAGATCTGAGCTCGGTGGCAAATCCATCGGACACTAAGCCTATACCCGTGACAGTGACGCTTCCCGAATCCGTGTCATATGCGGTGTATGAACTTGGCTCCTATAGCGTTAACGTTCAGTTTAACTGATCTTTGAGCGTGTACGGACAAAATATCTTATTACGGCAATTGTCATTCGGCACATACTTTGCCCTTATGACGTTTTACCGCCCGCGGTCTGCCCGATTTTAAGCTCTGTCGGCAAAGATGCCGCGAGCTCTGTACCTTTTTGCTTTTTGAGAAAAACGGCGTCATGTGTTTGCTTTAAAAAATACATGGCGCTTAAACCGCTTTCGCAGGCACTCAAAGGGCTTGCCTTTTGGCACTTTAAGACGTAACTAATTAAAGAAAAGAGATATATTTGATCATGAACGAGAAAAAGAAGTGGCTCGTGTCAGACGTAAGGACAGCTCATTCCGAGGATGTCAAACGTCTTTCAAGCGGGCTCTCCGTTTCTGCGATCACAGCGTCGGTACTCTTCAACAGAAAGCTTGAAACTGTTGAAGAGGCTTTGCGCTTCATACGCAAGGAGACTGTGCTTCTTCACGACCCATATCTTATGAAAGATATGGATAAGGCGGTGGAGAGGGTCCTTCTCGCTTTGCAAAAAAAAGAAAAGATCGTAATTTACGGAGACTATGACGTAGACGGAGTTACCTCTGTCAGCACCCTTTACCTCTATTTGAAAAGCAAAGGAGCGGATATAGACTACTATATTCCGAACAGAAATGGGGAAGGCTATGGTATCAATCTTGCAGCTCTTGACAGCCTTGCGGCGAAGGGGACTGCATTGCTTATAACCGTTGATACGGGCATTACCGCTCTTGCGGAAACGGATTATGCCACATCCATAGGTATGGATGTTATTGTGACGGATCATCATGAGTGTCCTCCCGTACTTCCTGCAGCAACAGCTGTTGTAAATCCCAAACGCCCCGACTGCCCGTATCCTTTTAAGGAACTTGCGGGAGTAGGTGTGGTTTTTAAGCTTGTATGCGCTATAGAGTGCAGCCTTTGGAGAGAAAACGGCAATAGCGATCACGGTTACATATACGGAATATGTAAGGAATATGCCGATCTTGTGGCTATCGGAACAATATCCGACGTTATGCCTTTAGTGGACGAAAACAGACTTATCGTAAGCATGGGACTTCACGCTATGGATGATACCAAACGCCCGGGTTTGGGTGTGCTTCTCGATATGGTAG
>SVSF01000129.1 GCA_015064425.1 Oscillospiraceae bacterium
GAGGAGTGATTCCGAGATGGTTGGCGAGGGCTTCTTGGGTAATGCTTTTCTGCTGTCTCAATGCACGTAATTTTTCTTTCAAGTTAATTTCCATATATTCAATCCACCTTTATTTAGATTGATAAGCGCTTATCTTGACTATATTATATCAAATTATATGACTATTTCAAGAACCGTAAAGTTTATTTACAGGCGGATTTTACAACTTTTAGTTGTGCGGCAATAAAGCCTCGGCAAGGAAACTCCCTGCCGAGGCTTTTAACTATTCAAAACTATCCTTTAGAACCCGAAGCAAATGCCATAGGTTATTTTTATTTTTCCGTCTTATCCAACATTGAACGAAGATCTCCAAATCCCGAAGATTCATAGAAATCCGCCAATTCGTCGAAATACTCGGGAGTTATAATATACGTCAGATTATTAAAGAGCGCTTTGTCACACTCTGAATAAATATGCATTTTTATATGCTCTTTACCTTCTCCTGAATCGATGGTCTTTACATTATCAAGCACTTTTTCCGCAAACTCTTTCAAAGCCTCACGGTTTTCGCTGAAAATGAAGTAATTTTCATATTCTCCGAGAGAACTGTTTGAATGAGATAGACCTGCTTCCATATAGAAATATTCGTTACTTGGATTTTTTGCCGCTTCTGCAAAAGCAAAACGAATTTCCTTAGATTCTTTGTAATAAAGATCTGTAACTTTTTCGTAAGTCTTGGGCAGATTATCGTTTATAAGGAAGCTGATATTCTGTCTGTTACCGGAATAAATATAAAGGGTCAATTCTCCCGTAAACTCACCGTAATAATTATTTTCCGCAGCGGCAGCGAGTCTCTCAAGAGGTTCCATCTCAAGCATTTCCTCGCATCTTGTTATAAGTATCTCTTTTGCCGCCTCTTCGGTATCCGAGTAACCGTTAATATGGAAGTAAACAGAATAGTCGTCGCTCTTTTTGCTGACCATCTCTATTATATCTTTATATATACTGTCAAGCTTCTTTATACTTTCTTCTGACGAGGTAAGCTGAGCCATTACTTTATTAAAATCAGCTTCGGAAATTACTACTTCTCTTTTTATCTCGCGTATACCGGTATAGAAAGATACGTTGACTGTTTTATTGTTATTTCTGTAATTTCTGTAGGAACTGCGGGAGATCCTGTACTTTTCCACAGTATTTTCAAGACCGTCGCAAAGTATTTCAATAGTCTCCTCATCATCTATCTTAACGGAAGACAGTTCGGACATAATGTAGCTGTATTCATTCTTATATCTGCTTTCATTTTCATATTCAAACTGAACGTATTTAATATCATCGCTATCGGGAGAGAGTCCCGTCTCTGCACCGTAGACCGTTATCATTCCAAATACGAGGATAAAGTTCAAGCAAAATACAAGAAGAAGCCCCGGAGTTGCCTTAAGCATGCTCTTCATCTTTCTTGTTGTAATAAGCTCATAGAGATAATAAGCGATGATGGCAACAATATAGATAACGAGATACAGGAACAGTTCCGAAAGATCGGGGAAATCTCCTCTAATGCACTTTTCAGCTATCAAATAGCAGGCAATGGTGCAGACTATCATCGAAATTGCAATTCTGTAAGTTCCCTGCAGATATTTATTAAGCGAAGGAGAGTTTGCGGATTCGCTGTTTCTTTTCTTGAAGCAGAACAGACCGCAAACAAAAAGCACTGCCGTTACCGCTAAAAGATATAGCATACATTTAGGCGAAAGAAGCATTTCTCCCAGATCATATGCATTAAATGCTCCGCCGAACATCTCATATACAACGCCCCAGATTATATTGTAATTCTTTACGAGAGTTCCAAACAAGGTAGATGGAGCAAGTACAAAACTCACGTCCATAGCAAGAACGTAAAGCATAGTTATAAGGAATCTGGGAACAAAAAGTACAAGTCCGCTTACAAGCACGTTATTAAACGTGGTTCCCGTTATACTCATTGCAAAAGCGATAGCCGATGCAACGTAAACCGCTACTATCACCATATGCAGACTGACGAGAATGTAATTGCTCACTATCACCTTGTAATAAGCGGGGAAAAACGATACGGAAAATGCTGATACGAGAGTACTTCCGAACCCTACGATAGCGATCCACGTAAGCACTGCAAGAAAATATGATATAAATACACATTCTCTTTTGAACGGTATACTGTGCATAAAATCGGCAGAATTTCTTCTGTTAAGGAAACCAAAAGCACTTAATGCAAGAAGAGGCGCAACCAATATGGGAAGAAGCACTATCATCCCATGCATACTGAGAAGTTCAATACTCTGTACTGCGATCTCTCCTATATACGAGAACATATTAATAGCCGAGCCCAAAGGTATAAGAACTGCCTCAATAGAAAAGATTATAAGGGCAACGATACCTATTTTCCATAGCTGTTTTACAGCTTCCAAATAGAGCTTAGGCGAAAAAATGTCAGAGAAAAATTTTCTGTTTTTCATTATTCTCCCTCCTTTACGTCAAAGGAATATCCCAACGCTTCCATTTCGTGAGCGAATATTTCCTCAAGAGTAAGGGGAAGCACATCGAGAAGGACCGGATCCATCGCCTTTAGCGCCGCAACGGTATCCTCTCGGTTTCCATTCACTATAATGTTTGCGACAGAGCCTATCTTAGAATACTGACTTATTTCAAGTTCTTCGAATTTTGATCTTCCGAAATCTTCCTTAAAAGCTATCTGTACCTTAAATCTGGTAGTTTTAAGATTCTGAATATCATTTTGCAAAATAAGACCGCCCTTGTGAAGAAGAGCTATCTGATCACACGTATCCTCAAGCTCTCTTAAGGAGTGAGATGTAATGACCGCAGTCGTTCCCTTATCGGCAACGTCCTCACATATAAGCTTCTTTACGTGGCTTCTCATAATAGGATCAAGTCCGTCAAAGCTTTCGTCAA
Source organism: Oscillospiraceae bacterium (assembly GCA_015064425.1). The sequence goes on from SVSF01000129.1 coordinate 2,923, forward strand.
AAAAATGAATTTCGGATGGCATGACAATGCCAGAATTACCGTTACCTGGCGCTTCATACCTTTTGAAAAAGTAGATATGGCTTTTTTTCTGTCAAGTCCAAATGATTCGGCAAGAGCCTTATATCTCATATAATCAAAGCTTTCATACATAGCCGAATACATTGCAGCCATTCTATCCATATTTGCTCCGTAAAGGAAATACAGCTCGTCAGGTATAAACTGCATGGATGCCTTAAGCTTCGGATTTTCGTATATATTCTCTCCGTTCATTTCAACGGATCCGCCATCAGCCTTGTATACTCCCGTAATAAGCCTTAGCAAAGTGGACTTGCCTGCTCCGTTTGAGCCGACGATACCGTATATGCATCCCTCAGGCACCGTAAAACTTATATTGTTAAGAGCGATAAAATCTCCAAATCTCTTGGTAATATTTTTTATTTCTATCAACTGTTATTCACCTCACTGTAGCTTTCGTCGATAAGAGCCGTGATCTCTTCTTTTGATATGCCTGCCTGTGCCATTTGCTTTAGCAGGAGCTTTAACTCACTGAGTTTTTCACGTTCTCTTTTTTCAAGTAGTTTTATTGCACCGTCCGAAATAAAACAGCCTTTCCCCGGTACAGAACAAATTATGCCTTTACTGTCAAGTTCTGAAAATGCCTTTTGTATAGTATTGGGATTAATAGACAACTCAACGGATAGATTCCTCACAGAAGGTATCTTATCTCCGGGATTCAATATCCCTCCAAGTATATACTTCTCGATCTGCTCTATCAACTGCTCATATATAGGCTGCCTTGACATTATATCGATCGTGAACAACGACTCACCTCCCTAACTGTACTATGCTTATTAGTACAGTTGTATGATAACATATCCTAATAAAATTGTCAACACAAAATATCAGTATTAATACATTATTAATAAATTCGGCTTTTTGTTGATTTAGCAAAAAAAATTTGCTATAATTTTCTAAATACCAAGTATAAATTCAGAAGGAGGGCACATATGCAGATTATAAGTCTGTTTTTTATTATATTTTTTTTATCC
>SVSF01000130.1 GCA_015064425.1 Oscillospiraceae bacterium
AATTATCTCAATTCCAAGAGTTTTTGCCTTTGTAAGCTTTGAACCAGCTTCTTCACCTGCAAGAACGTAGGTGGTTTTTGAGGAAACAGAACCGGAAACCTTTCCGCCACGCTCTTTTATAAGCTCGGATGCTTCATCACGTGTCATAGTCGGAAGAGTTCCCGTAAGAACAAATGTCATTCCGCTGAACTTGTCATCAAGCTGTTTTTTGACTGCTTCCGTATTCAGTCCTGCCGCAATAAGTCGCTCGCAAAGCTCCTTATTCTGAGGATGCGAGAAGTAATTAACAACACATTCTGCTGTTATCACGCCAAAATCCTCTATTTCACATATATCTTCAACGGTAGCATCAAAGCAAGCCTCAAGAGTCTGATATTTTTTAGCAAGTGCTGCAGCTGCAACCTCTCCTACATTTCTTATTCCGAGAGCATATATCAGTCTTTCAAGACCTGCTTCCTTTGATGCGCTTATCGCATCTATAAGATTAGATGCGGATTTTCTTCCCATTCTGTCGAGATTTTCTACGTCCTCGATTTTTAATGAATAAAGGTCTGCGGAATCAGATATAAGATTATTTTGGAGCAGAAGCGCTACTATCTGAGGGCCGAGGCCGTCAATATTCATAGCACCCTTTGATGCAAAATGCTCTATTCCTCTTGCAAGCTGTGCGGGACAAAGACTATTAGTGCATCTCGTAGCCGCACCCTCGTCCATATCATAATATACAGGCTCACCGCAGGATGGGCAAAGCTCGGGCATATTAAATTCAGTCTCGCTTCCGTCTCTTTCTTTCGGATAAGAGCACACTATCTCGGGAATAATGTCGCCTGCCTTTTGAACAGCGACAGTGTCCCCTATCATAATATCTCTTTCTCTTATAAATTCAAGATTATGAAGGGTTGCTCTTGATACGGTGGTTCCCGCAAGACGAACAGGTTGGAGAACCGCGGTGGGAGTGAGAACTCCGGTTCTTCCGACAGCTATATCTACCGATAAAAGCTTTGTTTTTTTCTGATCGGGCGGAAATTTATAAGCAACCGCCCATTTAGGAGTGTTAGTACCCTCTCCTATTCTTCTGCGCTCTTCTATCGAGTCTATCTTTATAACTACGCCGTCAATATCATAAGGAAGAGAGTCACGAAGCCTTCCAAGCTCTTCGATATGTGCTTTTATTTCCTCGTATGTCTTTGCTTTTATACGATTTTTTAGAGTGACAAAACCAAGCTCCGAAAGAATATCGAGTTCTTCACTGTGAGAGTCTGTTTTTAGGTCTCCCTCTTGGAGATTAAAGATAAAAATATCAAGTCCTCTTGCCGCAACGACACCGGGATCAAGCTGACGAAGTGAACCTGCTGCCGCATTTCTGGGATTAGCGAACAGCGCCTGTCCCTGCATCTCTCTTTTTGCGTTGACACGCTCAAAATTTTCTCTCGGCATATACACCTCACCCCTGACAGAAAGGTGAGGAATAGGTTCAGAAAGCTTCAGAGGTACAGAAAAAATAGTTTTAACGTTTTGAGTTACATTTTCACCTACTGCACCGTCTCCTCTTGTTGCCGCCTGCACAAGAACACCGTTTTCATAGGAGAGCGCAACAGATAGGCCATCTATCTTCGGCTCTACCGAATAGACAGCAGAGGGGGATATGGCTTCCATGCGGTCAAGAAACTCCCTAAGCTCCTCAAAGGAAAAAACGTCGGTAAGAGAATTCATAACCGAAGTGTGGGTGACCTTTTCAAATTTATCAAGAGCCTTCCCACCGACACGCTGTGTGGGCGAATCCGGATCAAAATACTGCGGATTTTCCTCTTCAAGATGTTTCAGCTCCGCATACATCATATCATATTCGTAATCGGAAATTTCGGGGGAATCGTATACGTAATAGAGCTTCGCATGATAAAGAAGCTTTTCTCTGAGCTTTTTTATCTTTTCAAAAATCTCGTCCTTCATATCTATCTCCAATAAACGTTATTTACTATATTATATTTTACCCTTTTTTATAATAAAAGTCAATCGAAAAATATAAAGATGCAACTTAAGGATCACATTTTTAAGATATTTTTTCCAAAATATCTTTAAAAAAATAAACAACCGTGATATAATAAAGTCAAGATACAGATCTCACACTTAAACGTAAATTGAAATCTTCAAAGAAAAGAGGAAAAAAGATGAAGAAAATCAGCAGTGTTTTATGGGGAATCGTATTAGTTGCAATAGGTGTTGTTTTTGCATTGAATGCGTTCGGTATAACGAATATTGACGTATTCTTTGACGGTTGGTGGACACTCTTTATTATTGTTCCGTGTGCGATAAGACTCTTCACAGAACGTGATAAAATGGGCAACATCTCAGGTATTGTTATCGGCGTATTACTGTTGCTGTGCTGTCAGGATATTTTAAGCTTTTCTATGTTTTGGAAAATTATTGTTCCCGCTGCAATTATTATAGCAGGAATAACAATGGTATTTACGGGTATTCTCGGTAATAAAGGAAATACGATGGTAAAAAAGCTTAAAGAAGAAGGCAAGGAGATAAAATTCAGCTGTGCCGTCTTCTCAGGTTGTGATATAAATTATGACAACCAGCTTTTTGAGGGAGCAGAGCTTACTGCTGTATTCGGCGGTGTTGAGTGCAACCTTAAAAATGCAATTATTGAAAAGGATTGTGCTATTCGTGTGTCTGCTGTCTTTGGAGGCGTTGACATCATCGTGCCGGACAACGTGAACGTTAAGGTAAATTCAATCTCCATCTTTGGCGGAGCATCAAACAAAACATCTGTACATAAGGATGCCCCCACTATTTACGTAAGTGGAGCGTGCATTTTCGGAGGCGTAGATATAAAATAAGTGCGTTTTTGCCCAAACAAACTAAAAAGGCACCGCTTTTGCGGTGCCTTTTCTATATTTATTTATGTAGTGAATTAGTAGCAAACGCCCTGCCACTTCATTGCATCGTAAACCTTTTCGAAGCCTGCAATGTTAGCGCCTGCAACCAGGTCGCCGTCCATACCGTACTTCTTTGCAGCTTCATAGGAATTCTTAAAGATGTTAGCCATGATCTGCTTAAGCTTAGCATCAACCTCTTCTGCAGTCCAGCTGTAACGCATGGAGTTCTGGCTCATTTCAAGGCCGGAAACAGCAACGCCACCGGCATTAACTGCCTTCGAAGGAGCGATAACCGCACCGTTCGCCTTAAGATATGCTACTGCATCAGCGGTTGTAGGCATATTAGCAACCTCAACGTAATACTTAACGCCGTTAGCAACGATATTCTTTGCATCGTCGAGATTTACCTCGTTCTGAGTAGCACAAGGCATAACGATATCCACCTTCTGCTCCCAAGGCTTCTTGCCTGCATAGAAAGGAACACCGAATTTATCAGCGTAATCCTGAACCTTATCACGTCCGGAGGAACGCATCTGAAGCATGAAGTTGATCTTTTCCTCGGTTGCGATACCGTCAGCATCGTAAACGTAACCGTCGGGACCGGAGATAGTAACAACCTTACCGCCAAGTTCGTTTATCTTCTTAACAGTACCCCAAGCAACGTTACCGAAGCCGGAAACAGCAAATGTCTTGCCCTTTATATCGTCACCAAAGGACTTGAGCATTTCGCAAACGTAGTAAACTGCGCCAAAGCCTGTAGCCTCGGGACGGATAAGAGAGCCGCCGGAAGCAACCGCTTTACCTGTAAGAACACCGGTAAATTCGTTGCGAAGTCTCTTATACTGACCAAAGAGGTAACCTACCTCACGCGCACCGACACCGATATCGCCTGCAGGAACATCGGTATCAGCACCGATGTGCTTAGCAAGCTCTGTCATAAAGCTCTGGCAGAAACGCATAACCTCTCCATCGCTCTTTCCTCTGGGGTCAAAGTCAGAACCACCCTTACCGCCACCCATAGGAAGACCTGTAAGGCTGTTCTTAAATGTCTGCTCA
>SVSF01000131.1 GCA_015064425.1 Oscillospiraceae bacterium
CATGCTTAAAGGCTTTTTGATAGTTAAGGGGAATAACCCAAACACACCAATTACTATCCTGCATACGGATTTCCTTGTATTCCTTGCCGTATTTTTCAAGCCAATATATTTTTGATTCTAAAGCAAATCCTTCGAGTGCGGGAGACGAACACCCGATCTTGAACTCATCATCGGTGATAGACATGATCTGCTCAAGAACGCGTATTGTATCTTCGAATGCATCATAAGCTTCATCCATTTTTCCGAGCTTTGCAAAAGATGCTGTATAACGTATTCCAAGATGTATCCTTTTCTCACACCACAGATCCGGACCTGTTCCGCCGCTTATTAAATGTTTTTTGTCGGGATGCAAATTGTTTACGGCATTAAGATAATTCAGCTGTGTTTCGCAAAACCATATAAAATGATTGGGATCTTTGCAAAGATATACCTGCCAATCATTCGCTGCGGATATAATATGCAAAAGCTCAGACCAAAGAATACTTTGCCTTACAGGTTCAATTTTATCAAGCTCCTCGCGCATTTTGTATCTTTTGAACAGCAAACTTGAACGTGCCATATCCTCTCGACTGGCATATGTGTCCAAAAAAGCGTCAATATGCTCATCATCTTCCATATACGACATGCAATCTATAACAGCCCAGTGATCGTCTTTGGGGCACACGCTGAATATTTCTTCTGCTAAAAGACGCATTTCTTCAAGGACCTTTTCCTCTTTGAACAAGCGGACTTCCCAGATCTCAGTATACAGTCCCCCAAACCAATAGCGCTGATATTCTTTGAGATTGCGTCGTATTTCTCGCATGATATCGATCGTTTTCTGAACATCCTTCGCGCGAACTGCAATCTCAAAAGATTTTTGTAGATCAGCGCAAAACTTTTCTTTTTCTTCCTCGGTAGCTCCAAGCAACGCATCTACCGACGTTTCAAAAAAAGACGCAATCATTGGCAGCATTTCGATATCGGGATAGGTCGCGCCTATTTCCCACCGAGAAATAGTCTGCGGAGACGTTCCGAATTTTTCCGCCAATTGTTCTTGGGTAAGATTCATACGTCGGCGGTTTATACGTATTTGATTTCCTAAATTCAATTTCATACTATATCCCCATCCTGTAGTCATCTGCGCAGTGCTTATGTTTTACCGGTGATTACAGTATATCATATTGTGTATTACTCATCAAGCGCACGATTTGTGAGATTTTTTCTCAATTTGTGAGAAAAAAATTCAGCCTCGGCAAGGAAGATCCTTGCCGAGGCTTTTAGCCGTTTATTCAAAAATGTCCTTTAGAACCCGATACATAAGCGGGGGGATATTTATTGTTACAGATCAAGCAGTCTTTCTGCATTTTTGTGAAATATATTTTCGAGCTCTGCGTAACTGAGCCTTTCAGCCAGTACAGCGGCAATATCTCCGGCAGGATTAACTCCGGGATAGTCTGTGCCGAAAAGCAGACGCTCGCTTCCTACCTTGTCGATAGAATAGCGAAGGGCTCCGTCCTTGTCTGTGGTAAATGCGGATATGTCGAAAAATACGTTTTCATGGCGTCTCATCATCTCAAGCTGTTCCTCATACATATCGTATGATTTGAGATGTGCCCATACTATCTTAAGACCGGGTACAGCGGCAGAAAATTTATATAGATCGTCTGCCGTAGTGGGATGCATATTTACTACCATATCAAGTTCTTTTGCATAGTGCATGATCTCGATAAATTCCTTGCTACCGTATTCCGTCCATGCCATCATATATGGTACCAGCTCACCAATAAGTTTTACACCCTTATCATGACATCTTTTAAGCTCGTTGCAGGAAAGCTCAATGTAAGCCGGATGAACGTGTATTCCCGGTACGTAAAAGTCGCCCATTATCTCACGGCATTCAAGAGCTTGATCATTCAGTTTTGGAATTATTTCCTTGTAATCCTCTGAGGGTCTGACGCACATTTCACGGTAAATAACGCTTCCGCATGCGGTAGTAATGCCGTTGGAAAGAAGATCGCCTTTGAATTTGTCAAGATCAATAGGCATTCCGTGAGTACCTATGTGAAAGTCATAGAGAGGATGTGTATGGAAGTCTATTATCTTCATACGCTTACGCCTCCTTTATTCCGAGAGCTTCAATGGCATTTCCGCAGAACAGCTTTTCTGACTCCGATGTATCGCTGTCGCGGAGCTCCCACTTTATTGAAGAAAGCTTATGTATAGCATTCCAATAGGGATGAAGGGAGCCGAAGGTAAAGCGATAAGGATATTTTTTGCTCCATTCATGTATAACGTAATTATATCCCCATACGGGAGCTGAAGTGCTGATGTAAAGGTTATCGCAGCCTTCCGTAAGAGCAGGAAGATGGGCAGGGTGTAGATCTGTGGCAAGTATTCTGAGAGCCGGGAAGCGTGCAAAAATATTTTTGAGGCTTGCAGCGGAGTCTCCTCTCAATACTGCCAGGATACCAAGCTCTTCTGCATATCCGAGAAGAGTATATGCTTTTTCGTCGGCAAGCCAGCCTGCATTTATTTCTACGGCTCTTACACCCAAAGAAGCATATCTTTTCATTTGTTCGACAGACTCGTCTACACATTCGATATCAACGGAAATGATGGCGATATAGCGTTCATCTTCTTTTGAAAGTTTGTAGCTGATCTCGTTCATATCCGCAAGAGCTTCTGCCTTAGTCCTGCAGTCGTAAAAGCCCTGGGGAGCAATAAGAGTGCCGCAGACCTTATCAATGCCGAACTCATTCATTCTGTCTAAAAATTCTTTTGTATTGTGTCTACCCGTATACGCTATATCCATAGGACTTACGGGCGGATGTGCATCCATATCTATAATATACATATTTACCTCCGTAAAATATTTTTCTTGTTTGCAGTATATCACACAAAAACGGCTTTTTCAAGTCAGAACAGGAGCCTTTCGGCGTTCTTATAAAATATATTTTCCTTTTCACTGTAGGACAACTTTTCAGCATTGATTGCAGCAATATCTCCCGCGGGGTCAACACCCGGGTAGTCTGTTCCGAAGATTATACGCTCACTTCCGACACGGTCTATGGCATATCTTAGGGTGCCGTCCTTATCTGTAGTGAAGGCGGATGTGTCGAAACAAACGTTTTCGAATCTTCTCATAAGCTCAAGTTGTTCTTCAAAAAGTCCGTCACTTTTCAAATGCCCGACCACTATTTTAAGATGGGGCATCTCTTTACAGAATCCGTAGAGATCTTCAATGCCGAAGGGCGGAATGCTCAGGGTCATATCGAGCTCCCTTATGTATTCCGCTATTTCTTTGAATTCTGCGGTATTATATTCCATCCATCCCATAACGGCGGTAAGAAGCTCGCCTACGAGCCTTATGTTCTTGGCACGGCATCTTTCGAGTTCTCTGCAAGAGGTCTCAATATGTTTGGGATGTACCTGAATACCCGGAATATAGAAATCTCCCATTGTCTCGCGGCATTCCAGGGCTTTATTGTTAAGATCTATCATAAGAGCTTCCTGCTCCTCTTCGGGACGGTTGCACATTTCGGAATAAAATACACTTCCGCATGCGTGGCTTATGCCGCAGGAAATAAGATCGTTTTTAAATCGTGTAAGATCTATATCAACTCCGTGAGTTCCTCTATGAAAATCATATAAAGGATGTGTATGGAAATCTATTATTTTCATATGTACCTCCTTATCGCTTCTATAGCCGCAGTATAACATATGAAAAAATTTTTTTCAATAAGCAAATGAAAGTACTTGAAAAAGTTTTTTTGAAGGTGTATAATACTCTCACAATTAAACAGCGGGGAGCTTGAGAGCAGATCTGCTCAGACAGGCTGAGAGGAAGGTATGACCTTCGACCCATTAACCTGATTTGGATAATGCCAACGTAGGGATGCCTGGACATAAGCGTTTTTTGG
>SVSF01000132.1 GCA_015064425.1 Oscillospiraceae bacterium
CATTCACTGATAAATAAAGTACAGTCTTCACGCTTATCAAGTATTACAACGCTTATAAGTCCGTGATCTCCAAACTTATCCTTCAAGGTGAAATAGAGGGTGAAATGATCCTCATCCTTGGCTATCGCCTCTATCTCCGCCTCTGTATAGCGTACTGTACGAAGATTAAACTGATTAGACCGTTGTGTAAGCTGAGAGATTCTTGGGAAATTGAAACTATCAAAGGGTGCCGCCACTGCATACATTTCAAGTCCCTTCAGATAGTCGTCAAAAGAACCGAAGCTTTCCTGCAGAGCTATCCTTCCTATTTCTGCCTGATACTGCTTGGTTCTGTCCTTGTCCTCTGCGGAGTATGATGCAGTCTCAAAAAGATCAAGATCCTTCAAGAAGCTCAAATATTCAGCCGGATCCTCAGGCATTTCGGGTACACAGATATCAGGGACCAAAGATCTTACCACATCCCTTTCAAAGGGATTATCATCTATAAATACCATACTGTCCATACCGATATTCAAAGTCTTCTGTATTCTTTTTATATTGGAAGCTTTATCCTCCCAGTTAGCCACGAACATAGATATATCGTCAAGTCTCAAAGTCATTTCAGGGTGATCGGTAAACGGACGTTTTGCCGTGTCCTCATTATTCTTGCTGCACACCGCAAGTATAATGCCTCTCTCCTTAAGCTCCTTGAGCCATCTTTGAAGGTCAGAGAACGCATGACCCGAGCCAAGCTCGCCTATCTGTATTCCGTCCATTCCATCATCACCTATGACACCGCCCCAAAGGGTATTGTCAAGGTCTAAAACGGCACATTTTTTGAATTTGCCGTCGGTTGCAAGAAATATGCCGCATACCTCTTTTGCAAAATAAGGGATAGCATCCACCGCCATCGGTATTTTAGCGATATAGTACATTTTGCTGTCACAAAAATCTTTCTTTCCAAGGTTTCCGTATATGCGCTGAACATCGGCAACAAAAACGTTTTTCACCTCAGAGCTTCCCTCTGCAATAAGTACGTTAAGCTTTCTGAGCTGATTTATAAAAGAAGAGCCTACTTTAGAAGCATAGCTTCCGAATACCATATCATCATCTTCAGGAAAATTGGTCTGAATTATTTTTGTTTTGATACGCGAGTTTATTATAGACCAACGCTCTTTCATTCTGGCATAGAAAGCATCCGCAAATCCGCCTCGCTGATCCTGAGGGATAGAAGTAAACTCATCATAAAGCTTTTGCGTGCAGTTGTATATGACGGTAATGTCGGGAGCAAACTCATAAAGTTCCGATGAAGGATCAATAACAAGTGGATCTATCTGGTTGTAGTCCGCATCAAACAAATCGAAGTTATAGCACAGACTATATGCGTATCCCTTGAGTCCCTGCGATATATGCTGTGTCGCACAGTCTCCCATCACCGCTACCTTGATCTTCTTGAAGGAAGATGCATCCTTTTTGGATGCTTTTTTCAATTCACTGAAGCTTAACATCTTATTCGACCTTTCTATTCTTTCTCGAGTATATCCGCTATGCGCTTTGATGCAAGTCCATCGCCGTATGGATTGGATGCACGGCTCATTTTTTCATACTCTTCCCTGTTTTCCAAAAGAAGCTTAAAGTTATCGTATATTACCGTCTCATCGGTTCCGACAAGCTTGAGAGTTCCCGCTGCAATACCCTCGGGACGCTCGGTTGTATCTCTCATTACGAGAACCGGTTTTCCAAGAGAAGGCGCCTCCTCCTGTATTCCGCCGCTATCTGTAAGAATAAGATAGCTATTCGCAAGGAAGTTATGGAAATCGAGCACGTCAAGAGGCTCTATTATTTTTATTCTGTCACATCCACCCAATTCGGCTTCTGCCGCCTCTCTTACAAGTGGATTCATATGGATGGGATAAATGGCCTTAACGTCCTTGTGCTCTTCTATAATACGTCTTATTGCGCGGAACATAGATCTCATTGGGGATCCGAGGTTTTCGCGTCTGTGTGCGGTTATCATTATAAGGCGGCTGTCTTTTGCCCATTCAAGCTCGGGATGGCTGTAGCCTTCCCTTACTGTCGTAGAAAGAGCATCTATAGCCGTATTTCCCGTAACGTATATTCTATCGGGATCTCTTCCTTCTTTAAGAAGGTTTTCTTTTGCAAGCTCTGTTGGAGCAAAATTATACGCTGATATTATTGTAACAGCCTGACGGTTAAACTCTTCCGGATAGGGAGAATATATATCATATGTTCTGAGCCCTGCTTCAACATGTCCAACCGGTATACGAAGGTAGAAGCAAGCAAGAGCGGTAACAAAGGTAGTAGACGTATCCCCGTGTACAAGAACAACATCCGGAGCCTCTTTTTCAAGTACCGCACGTATTCTTTCGAGGATATTGGTCGTAATATCAAAAAGCGTCTGTTTTTCTTTCATTACTGAAAGATCGTATTCGGGTACTACTCCAAAGGTATCAAGCACCGCATCAAGCATCTGTCTGTGCTGACCCGTAACGCATACTACGGTTTCAATATTCTTCCTCGCCTTCAGTTCTTTTACCAAAGGACACATTTTTATAGCTTCGGGTCTTGTTCCGAACACAAGCATAACTTTTTTCATAGCTGACCGTCCTGTATTTTTTTTATAAGTTTATTCTATCACAGTTTCATTTTTTTGTCTATGATTTTAGACTTTTAATACCGCGCACTTGAAGAAAATACAGTATTATGTTAAAATATAGGGCATAAACGTGTACGGGGTGGGTAAGTTGAAGATCATTGCGAGAATACATACAGATTTTAAAGAAAAATTCGGTATACCGAGGCAGAGTACTCTTAATATGCTTGAATCAAAGATAATATTTGAGCAGAAGTACAGAAAAAAAGAGGCTCTGCGCGGCATAGAGGGATATTCCCATCTATGGCTCATATGGAATTTCTCCGAATCGGAGAGAGAGGAGTGGTCGCCTACAGTAAGACCCCCAAGACTCGGCGGCAATAAGAGAGTCGGAGTATTCGCTACCCGTTCACCCTTCAGACCCAATCCCATAGGTCTTTCCTCTGTAAAGCTTCTCAGAATAGAAGAAGACGAAAAAGACGGAACTGTTCTCATTGTTTCCGGCGCAGATATGCTTGACGGTACACCAATTTACGATATCAAGCCGTATCTTTCATTCACAGATTCTCATCCTGATGCTATTTGCGGCTTTTCGGACAAGGTAAAAGATACAGAGCTTACGGTCGAGATAGCCCCGTCACTGCTTTCAGTTCTTGATAAAAGTAAACACCGAGCGCTTTTCGAAATACTTTCGCAGGATCCACGTCCCGGATATCATAACGATGGCAGAATATACGGATTCAGATTTTCAGACTGTGAAATTCGCTTCAAAGTTTCCGAGAACATATTGAAAGTTACGGAAATTTTTAAAACACAGCTTTAAAGACTTAAGTTTATTTAAATTACCTTCAATATTCTGAAAATTTTTCTTGACTTTTCTGTTTCTCTTTGCTATAATAGTCAAGGACTTTTGAAGAGTCGCTCTTCAAAACCGATAAATAGTGTCATAATAGACACAGCACACGGAAAGGTGGCTGAGCTGGTCTAAGGCGCACGACTGGAAATCGTGTGTTCGGCTAATAACCGACCGAGGGTTCGAATCCCTCCCTTTCCGCCAAAAACTCCCGAATGAGATTCATTCGGGAGTTTTCCATATGGTTTATTATTCAATAATTGCTGTAGTCAATTTATCGATAATTCAATTACCGCTTGCTGTTCTTTTTTTTAGAAAAGAATATACTGATTGTGCAAGACAAAAACAAGTCTGCGGAAAGGAAAGAAGTTTATGTTTGACACGACACAAATCGGGAAAAGGATTTCTGAATTTAGAAAAGCAAAGGATATGACGCAGTACGAAC
>SVSF01000010.1 GCA_015064425.1 Oscillospiraceae bacterium
TTTCATAATATTGACGGAACAACAGTCAGCACGGAGACCCTCCATTCCATGGAGTCCGAATATTATGAGGATGAGATATCCCAAGGATTTAAAAAGCCCTATAAAGACGGATATAGTTTTGCAGCATTTATACCTAAGGAAGGAACAGATCTGTTTGAGTATATCGAATCCTTAGACGGAGAAAAGCTCGGCACTATGCTTGACTCCTTTGTTAAAGCAGATGTTTCTGCAACACTTCCCTCTTTTATGTATGAATACGATATTGAGCTTTCAGATATCTTAAAAGAGCTTGGGGTTGTAAGAGCTTTCAGCTCTGTAGAATCCGATCTTTCGGGAATTGGCGAACATGATGATGGAAATCTCAGTGTAAGCCGCGTTATTCACAAGACCTTTATCGAGCTTACCGCAGACGGGACCCGTGCCGCAGCCGTTACCGCAGTAGAGGTAGAGTGCGAAGGAATGATCACATATGAAGATCTTAAAACAGTAGATCTTGACCGGCCCTTTATCTATATGATAATAGACGATACAAACAATATCCCCGTATTCGTCGGTACTATTACGGTTCTTTAAAGGAGAATAGATATGCACGGAAAAGAAAAATGTAAGATACTGAAAGAAATAAGACGGCAGATAGCCAAAAAAAACGACATAGAGTACATTACCTCGGAATGTAAACATCAGGGCAACTGCAAGGGTACTTGTCCCAAGTGTGAAAGCGAAGTAAGATACCTTGAAAAAGAACTTGAAAAACGCCGCCTTGCAGGAAAAAGGATCGTCCTCGCAGGCATATCAGCAGCTCTTGTTACCGTTACTGCATCCTGCGAATTGCCGTCATTCGGACATAATTCCGCCGAGGGAGATCTTAGCGTTGTAAGCACGGATATAGGCGGAGAACAATCTACCGAGATATTAACCAAAGAAGGTATCATGGAGATTGCAACAGAAGAAGGCGAGCTCCTTTCCGAAACAGGTGACATTTGCGAAACATTTGGAGAAGAATCCGAAATCGAGACTATTATGGGAGACATTGCCTATCCCGAAACAGAGATAGTCGGTGAGCTTCCTTTAGATACGGACGAAGAAGCAGATGGACAGTAACAAGACATTTAAATGCATAGGAATATCAAGGATAAGGATACCTACAGACGGTGCAGGCATAACAACACTGGTCTGCGGGTACGGGTGTCCTTTGTCCTGCAAATACTGTCTTAATCCTCAATCCTTAAGAAATGACACGCCCACACGCCTTTACAGTCCGACAGATCTTTATAAAGAACTGCTTATCGACGATCTGTATTTTGTGGCAAGCGACGGAGGAGTATGCTTCGGAGGTGGTGAGCCTCTCTTACAATACGAATTCATAACGGAGTTTGCAAAACTCATAAACGGCAGATGGAAGATATATATTGAAAGCTCCCTCAACGTTCCGAAGGAGAACGTCAAGGCTCTCATAGGAGCAGTTGACGGATGGATAGTAGATATAAAAGATACAGACCCGCTTATATACAAAAGCTATACGGGATGCGGTAACGAAAAAGTGATGGAAAACTTAAAGTTTCTCATAAGTTCAGGAAGGTCCGATATTATAAAGGCAAGAATCCCTCTCATTCCCGAATATAATACAGAGGAAAACTGTGACAAAAGCGAAAAGCTTTTGCGGGAAATGGGGATAAATGATATAGACAGATTCACCTATAAAACAAATATCTGCAAATAGTTTCATACTGTTTGCAGATATTTTTCTTTACACCCTCTCTCATTTGTGCTATAATACCGTTTAGATATTTCCGCCTTTAGCTCAGCTGGATAGAGTACCAGATTCCGATTCTGGGTGCCGCAGGTTCGAATCCTGTAGGGCGGGCCAAAAAGCGACGTGTTTCCGCACGCCGCTTTTATATTTGAATATGTCATTTCATCATTTGGAAAGCGGTCTCTTTTTCATAGAGATAGTTCGCCTTATTGGGATTTACGTGGAACCAGTAAAATGCATCGTTAAGATGAGCGTACAGACGGTACAGATCTTGCCTTTCAGGGCAGCTTTTTCTTTCTCCGTACCCTTCCAGAAAATCCTCATTATCCATCCAGGGGAAAAGAAAATCTTTCTCCGTATCCCCAAACATAGCTCCGCCCGCATCTATAAATGCGCCTATCTCTGCCCCGTTTTCTCCATCCTTTAAAAGGATATTACCTGCCCAGAGATCATTATGTACCAAACAGAAATTCTTCACCTCGTCCAGAAGCGACGTCCGTTCATCAAAATAGCGTTCTGCCGCTTTGATCTCATCCTTCGTAAAAGCGCCGAATTCTTCTGCCACTCTTGACCAACGAGCAACGTCATCCTTGAAGCACTCGGACCAGGTATTATATTCTATTCCTCTCAGTTTCAAAGCTATCATTCCGCATTTTTCAGAGCTTATACTGTGAAACTTTTTTAAAAGCTTGCCGAGTTCGAAATAAAGTCTCTTCATTTCTTCTTTCGTACCGCAATAATCCGACAAGGCGCCTTTCGGAAAATACTCCGCAAACATATGATCACAAGGGTAGAATTCCCTTCCCGTATCTACGTACACCATATCCATAGTAGGAATTCCCGCTTCGGCACACTTAGAATACACGTATTTTTCACTGTTCATCTGATCAAATTCAAAGCCGTACATTGCCATAGCGTGTCTGCCAACGTACGGAGGTGACATACGAAATATCATATCTTTATGAAATTTCATATCGGGATACAAAGGGGGTCTTTCATCAAAGCTCAGCTTGTAAAGTACATTATTGTCTCCGCCTCTCATTCTCTCGTAAGAAGGCACTGCACCAAAAGCATGCATCATTATATCCCTTATATCTTTTTCGGGAAAAGCATAATTATTTCCTGCCATTTTAAATACTCCTCTGATATTTTACATTAGTATAAAATAAATTTTCAATGAAATCAATAATATCGTTGAATTTATTATCTATGAATGATATAATTATCCGGGCTGGTTATTTTTCTGATTATGTAAATAAGGGTTGAGATAGCGATATGTTTGCTTTTTTACTTACAATTATATACATTTGCTTTATAAGTCTTGGTCTTCCCGATTCCCTGCTCGGGTCCGCCTGGCCGGTACTTCATAACGATATTGGTGTTCCCGTATCGTTTGCGGGAATAATTTCAATGACGATAATGGTAAATACTATTATATCCAGTTTTTTCAGCGACAGGCTCACAAAGCGTTTCGGCGCCGGAAAGCTTACTGCCGTAAGCATAGCACTTACCGCAGCAGCTCTGTTCGGATTTTCTGTAAGCAGCAAATTCTGGATGCTTATTATATGGGCTATTCCCTACGGTCTCGGTGCAGGTGCCGTAGATGCGGTCCTTAACAACTACGTTGCCTTGCATTTCAAAGCACAGCATATGAGTTGGCTTCATTGCTGTTGGGGCATAGGAGCTTCCGTAAGCCCCTATATTATGAGCTTTGCATTGGTACACCTCAATAACTGGAACAAAGGATATCTCATAGTTTCATTAATACAGATAGTATTGTCGGTACTCGTATTCTTAAGCATTCCGTTGTGGAAGAAAGCAACAGATGATGAAGACGGAGAAGAAAGCGGAGCTCCGCTGAAACTTAAAGAAATATTAGCTGCCAAAGGCACCGTTTCCTGCCTGTTTACTTTCTTCGGATACTGCGCGCTTGAGCTCAGTACCTCTCTGTGGGCAAGCAGCTATCTTGTACAAAACAGAGGAATATCTATTGAAACTGCCTCGGCTTTTGCCAGTCTGTTCTATATAGGTATAACTTTTGGCAGAGGGATAAACGGATTTCTTGCCATGAGATTCAGTGACCGTACGCTTATACGGGTTGGATGCATCATAATTTTGTCAGGCATACTTTTATTCTTGCTCCCTGTTCCTTCTGTGTTTGTACTCGCAGGATTTATTATAATCGGACTGGGCTGTGCACCAATATACCCCTGCATCATACATATGACGCCCGAAGTATTCGGCAAGGAAAGATCTCAAGCAATGATAGGAATTGAGATGGCATTTGCATATATCGGTTTTTGCATTATGCCTCCTCTCTCTGGCTTTTTGGCGGAAACTTTCTCCATAGCTTTATTCCCCTATTATATACTTGCTCTTCTCGTGCTTATGTCTCTTATGCACGAGGTAATGGTAAAAAGATCCTCTCGGAGATAAACATAACAACAGAAAAGGATAGAAAAAATGTTAGTAGATATGCATTCCCACAGCTCAGGAATAAGCCGTTGCTGCCGTATAACTGCAGCAGAAGCGATCAAAACTGCAAAAGAATACGGCATAGATGCTCTGGTTCTTACCAACCATTATCAGAAATGCTATCTGGAAGACGGAGATGCTCTTGCCTTCGCCAACAAATACGCAGACGAATTTAAAAACGCCAGAGTATACGCCGAAACATCAGACTTCAAACTGTTTTTTGGAATAGAAGTTACAATGGAGCTTTACGGAGGCACTCATATTCTTATATACGGAACAAAAGAAGACTTCGTCGTAAAATACCCTATGATCTACAATATGTCTCTCGAGGAACTTTATAATCTCGTTAAAGCAGAAGGCGGAACGCTGGTTCAGGCTCACCCATTCAGAAACGGAAGTAAGCTTCTCGATACAAGGTATCTTGACGGAGTCGAGATAAACTGCCATCCCATTTATGGGAATTCATATTCCAAAGAAATGATCAACATTGCAAAGAAAAAAGGGCTTTATATCACCTGTGGAGGGGATTACCATGCAGATACATATCGCCCTGTATGCGGAACCTATCTGCCTGACGGTATCGAAACGGAGAAGGATATTGCAGATTATCTTCTTGATAATTGCTTTACGAACATACGTGTTCACGAGCCGAACGATAAGCGTTACTACGACTACCTTTTTACAAACGGACTGCCCTTCAAAACATAAGTTCGGTCATTGCAAAAACGGTTTTTGACACATATTTTAATACTTACAAAAAAGTCTGCTTCAAAAGCAGATTTTTTTTCTTATTTCACAACTTTTTAGTCCAAAAATATTGACAAAATATCAATTTAATGGTGTAATTATAACAGTGATATAAATATATAACATTTAACCAACATAGTTATATAAAACAAAGGAGACTTCACTATGAATATGTCAAAGCAAGAATTTAATAAGATATTTGACCATACCATACTTAAGGCCCCCACTACAGAGTCTGACCTTAAGGCTCTTTGCGATGATGCAATAGAATATGGCTTCTGCTCTGTAGCGGTCAATACGGGGATGGTCAAGGCTTGTGCGGAATTTTTAAAAGGCAGCGGAGTTGTTGTTGACGCCGCAGTAGGTTTTCCTCTCGGTATAACGACCGTTGAGTGCAAACTTTTTGAGGCTGAACAAGCCATTCGCAACGGTGCGGGAGAAATTGACTACGTTATAAACGTAGGTAAGATAAAGGAAGGCAACAGAGCTTATATAAAAGATGAGATGGAGCGCATCGTGGCTCTCTGCCGTAAAGAAGGAGTTATCTCAAAAGTGATCTTTGAAAACTGCTACCTTACGGACGAAGAAAAGATCGCTCTATGCGAGATAGCCAAAGAAGTAAGACCCGACTTTATCAAGACTTCTACGGGATTCGGACCCTCTTCCGCTACCGTGGAAGACGTGAAGCTCATGAAAGAACACGTTGGCGAGGGCGTTAAAGTAAAGGCTGCCGGCGGTGTAAGAGACCTTAAAAGCTGCATTGCTATGCTTGAAGCGGGCGCCGAGCGCATCGGTTGCAGTTGCAGCAAAGCAATAGCTGAAGAATATAAAGCAAGTTTATAAAATAAAAATACCGAAAGGAAATACTGAAATGAAAAGTTACGTAGTTTATGCAGACCAAACATGTAAGATCGAAGAAATGCCTATGCCCACATACGGCGAGTATGATTGCCTCGTAAAGATCGAAAGCTGCGGCGTTTGTAACGGTACAGACACAAAGATCATCCACGGCGATTTCAAGGGTATAGATCAGTATCCTGTAGTTCTCGGACACGAAGGCGTTGGAAGAGTTGTTGAAAAAGGCAGCAAGGTTACAAACTTTGAGATCGGTGACCTCGTGCTTATGCCCTATTGGTCAGATGTTCCCGAAGGATACTCCAGCGGTTGGGGAACGTATTCCGAATATAACATAATCACAGACGCGTATGCTCAGGAAAAAGACGGCATTATTCCCGCAGAATTCTCATACGGTCAGAGAAAGCTTCCCGCCGACTTTGATCCCGTAAGCTCCGCTATGATCATCACCTTCAGAGAAGTTCTCTCGACAATGAAGAGATTCGGTTTTGAAGCAAACAAGAGCCTTGTTGTTCTTGGTCTCGGTCCTGTAGGACTCAGCTTCGTTCAGTTTGCAAAGCTCACAGGTATGGGCCCCATTATCGCTATTGATATTGATGACGGTAAGCTTGAGCTCGCTAAGAAGCGCGGTGCAGATATGGTTATCAACAGCAAGAATGAAGATATCGTTTCCAAGGTTCGCAGTCTCTGCCCCGATGGAGTTGACTTTGCTCTCGATGCAGTAGGTGTATCCAGCTTTATCAATACCGCTCTCGAGCTTATCAAGCCCGATGCAAAGGTATGCGTATACGGTATCTCCGCTAATATGACTCAGCTCGTTGACTGGAGCAAGTGCCCCTACAACTGGACACTCCACTTCCATCAGTTCCCCTCTAAGAAGGCTGAATCCGAAGCACACGATCAGATAGTAAGCTGGATCCAGCTCGGTATCCTCGATCCCGCAGACTACGTATCTCACGTATACGATTTTGCAGATATCGATAAAGCATTTGATAATATAAAGAATCGTGTTCCCACCATGAAAATGGTAATTAAATTCTGATTAAAAGGTAAAAGCTATGGGAAAATACGTTATTGCCCACGACCTCGGTACATCAGGTAATAAGGCAACTCTCTACGGACTTGACGGAAAACTCATAAAGAGCACCGTATACTCCTATGGACTAAAAGTAGGGGAAAACAATGCCGCAGAGCAGAACGCCGACGATTGGTGGAAAGCGGTCTGTGAAACGACAAAGCTTTTGGTTGCTGAAGTAAATGCAGCGGATATCGCCGCAGTTTCTTTCAGCGGTCAGATGATGGGCTGTCTTTGTGTAGACGATAAAGGCACCCCCCTTTACAACTCCCTCATATGGGCGGATATGCGTTCTACAGAGCAGGAGGCTAACATCAGAAAAAGCATTGCCAACAAGGATTTTTACAATATCACAGGTCACCGTATAAGCTCCTCCTACAGTGCCACGAAATTCATGTGGCTGAAGGACAATGAACCTGAGGTATATAAGAATACCTACAAGATGCTCAACGCCAAGGATTATATCATTTTTAAGCTCACAGGCGTATTTGTAACAGAGCCTTCCGATGCTTCTTCTACCTGCCTTATGGATCTTAATACTCTTAAATGGTCCGACACCATTCTTGATATTGCGGGTATAGATAAGGCAAAGATGCCCGAGATAGTTCCTTCAATTTCGGTTGCAGGTAAGGTAACAAAAGAAGCTTCTGCTCTCACCGGACTCTTGGAAGGAACACCTGTTGTGTGCGGCGGAGGAGACGGATGCTGCGCTGCAGTAGGTACCGGCATCGTTAAGGAAGGCGTTGCAAACTGTTGCCTCGGCACTTCTTCCTGGATATCTCTTGCCTCAAAGAAGCCCATATACGATGAAAATATGGTTACCTTCAATTTTGCGCATATAGTGCCCGGATACACACTTCCCTGCGGAACTATGCAGACCGGCGGCGGAGCTCTTTCCTGGGCTGTTGATGCGCTTTACGGAACGATAGAAGGGGTTGAGCCCGTCAAAAAATCGCTCATATACGATGCCCTTAACAAGGAAGTTGAAAACTCCCCCGTAGGTGCAAAGAACCTTCTCTTCCTTCCTTATCTCATAGGAGAA
Source organism: Oscillospiraceae bacterium (assembly GCA_015064425.1). The sequence goes on from SVSF01000010.1 coordinate 7,948, forward strand.
AGAAGTCCCAGATGGAATCCCAAAGCAAAGGGTACCTTTGCGGGACTTACTCTTGCTCACACACGAGGAGATATGGCACGTGCCGTTATGGAAGGGGTAGGTTACAATTTCGATATTATATTGAACGCTTACCGTAAGAGCGGAAGCAATATAGACAGTCTTATCCTTATAGGCGGCGGAGCAAGAAATAAAGTGTGGCAGCAGATACTTGCGGATATACTTTCTGTTCCCGTTCTTGTTCCCAACTATCTTGAGGAAGCTACTTCTATGGGTGCCGCAATTACCGCAGGCGTAGGCGTTGGTGCATTTGAAGATTTCAGTGCTATAGATAAGTTTATCAAGATCAGCGAAGAAAACACTCCCAATATCGCCAACAAAGCTAAATACGATGAGATGAAAGCTCTCTTCGACGCAAGCTACGAAGCACTTGTGCCGCTTTTTGAAAAGCTTTAGTTAAAAGTGAAAGAGGAATTTTATGAAAAAATCAACTTTATTTGCTAAATTGCCCGATTATGTTTCTACGCCTGACGGCATGGCTATCGACAGTGAAGGCAATCTTATTCTTGCGTGTCCCAACTATGCGGACCAGACCCTCCCCGGATGTGTTCTCAAGATAGATAAAGATAAAAACATAAGAAAATGGTTTGACGTACCCGTTCATGAAGAGACCGGACTTGCAAGTCCTATGGGGATTGCTTTCGGTCCCGACGGAGATCTCTATATCTGCGATAATCAGGGTTGGCCCGGAAAGCCCGAGCTCATCAGAAAAGGCAGAATACTCCGTGTAAGACTCGACGGTGACAAGATAGTCAAGACAACTGTTGTTGCAAAGAATATGGAGCACCCCAACGGAATGAGGATCAAGGACGGATACATCTACGTTACCCAGAGCACTCTTGAACTGGTAAAGCATCCTTCCGGAAAGCTCGTAAGCTGCGTATACAGATTCAAGCTCGACGACGAGAATATTGATATCACCAATACTCTCGAGGATAAAAACATCCTCACCACCTTCATTACCGAAAATCCCGACGATCAGTACGGCGTTGACGGTATTGAGTTTGACCTTGAAGGCAACCTTCTCGTAGGTAACTTCGGCGACGGTGCTGTTCACAAGATTACCTTCAATGAGGATATGACGGTCAAATCCAACGTAGTTTGGGCAAAAGATCCCGAAAAACTCGTAAGTACCGACGGAATGATTCTTGATGAAAAGGGCAACCTTTACATTGCGGATTTCTGCAATAACGCTATCGTTAAAGTATATCCCGACGCTACTATCGAGATCCTTGCCCAGAACGGCGATACCGACGGTTTTAACGGTGAGCTTGACGAGCCCGGCGAACCTATTATCTGGAACGGAAGGATCGTAGCATCATGCTTTGATACGGTTACCAACGACATCGTTATTAACACCGCTCACGAGCTTCCTGCAACACTTGCTGAAATAGCGCTCGACTGATAATATATGAGTCCCGACTTTAGGCCGGGACTCTTTTTGTCTATATTGACTATTGCAAATCAAAAATGATTTAAGCTATAATATATAAAAAGTTTAAAGGGAGATAGATCAATGAGATTTTACCGTTGCTGGCTTTTTATATCTATACTATGCCTATGTCTTTCGGGATGCGGAAACGGTGTAAAAGCTCCAAAAGAAGTTGAAGTGCCGATACTGATGTTCCATGACGTAAGAAGCTTTGAAGGCGGAACTTGGTGCATATCGGAAGAAAATTTCCGTTCCGTACTGGAATTTCTTCTTGAAGAAGGATATACACCCGTAAGCTTTAAAGAGCTCATCGATTATGTAGACAAAAAAGCAACTATACCCGAAAAGCCCGTGTGCATCACCTTAGACGACGGATATTACAGTAACTATAATTATGTTCTCCCTATTATAGAGGAGCTTGAGATCCCTGTAACGGTGTTTATGACCTGCGGTACCGTAAGAGAAGATGGAGTTTCCCCCCCTACCGATGAAAATATACTTTTGAAAATGAATGCCGATGAACTCCGTGCTATGGAAGCTTCTGATTTTGTCAGCATACAATCTCACACATACGCTCTGCACGGAACAAATACATCCTACGGTGAGAGGGAAAGGGATAACGCCCTTCCCTTTGAAGATGAATCAAAAAAGAGTTACCAAGAGATGTTTGCTCTCGACTGCGAACGTGCCGAAGAACTGCTTTCATCCGTAGGAGTAAACGACCATCTTGTCTTGTCGTATCCCAGCGGAAAATCCTGCGATTGGTCTGAGGATGTGTTGAAGAAACGCGGATACAGAGTCAGTATTACTACCGATTACGGACATATCAATATAGTCAAGCGCGGCGACAAGAGCAGTCTTTATCTTCTCGGACGAATGAACGTCAACGATGAAACTACCGAAGAAATGCTTTTGTCTTATCTATACAGAAGCGAAGAAAAATAACAAGAAATATCCGTTGTTTTGTTAAAACAACGGGTATTTTTTTATTTTGTATAGTTGCTGACAAAATTAAGAAGGAGCTGATCCGAAATAGGATGCTTACCTGCTACGTCTGCTATCTTGTATCCGCTTAACACGAATCTGCCCTTTCCGATATTATATTCGCCCAAGGAAAGACCGTGATCCGCACCCTCGCGTCCGATCTGTATAGCTGCCGAAATAGAAAGATCCGGCTTGTTAACGTTAGTAAAAATAGCCTTGGGATATGCCGCTCCGTAAGTTTCGAAATCAGCCATTCCCTCTCCCTCTATATTGTAGAACAGAGGATGATCGATATGTACATTATCGACATGATAGAGCCCGCAATGTCTGTCTCCCGTGCCCGCCTTTTCTCCGACGATCTCCTTGAGTCTGTCGGGAGCCTTCTCAAAAGCATAAGAGCTTAAAAATACAACGTTTGCTCCATCTTCTGCTGCGCCGCGCAGGTCAGCCCATATCTTATCGTCATTTATAATATCCGTGTTTCCAACGAGTATGAGCTTTTCTCCACTATAATTCTCAAATTCCGAATAAGAAATAGCGTATCTTGTAAGAACAGTCTTGGAGCCCTCGCAAAGTCCGAGAACAGAGATTTTTTCCTCGACCTTATCTGCAAGCGTAGGCTCAAGTACTTTTACCTTAAGCTCACCGCCGAAGGGTGCTGCTTTTTCAAGGAGACGCACCGCAAAGATATATTCGCCTGCGGGAAGACTTACTTTTTCTTTGAGCACGGTCGCTGCAAGAGGCGGAAGTCCTGCATATCCGTTCTCGGGATATACTGCATCGAAATCCTTCTGCCATACAATTCCGTCTTTACCCTTTATCCTTGCTGAGGCTTTATAAATACCGGGAGCAAGTCTGTCCTCATTGCATAGTACCGCTTCTATTTCAAATGGAACGTTCGCATATACCGTACGGTCGGAAGTAAAGAGAGACCACTTGAGAGGTGCAAGTCCGCACTGCATAGCATAGGATACATTTTCCTTCATTACGTATTCTCCTTCAAGCAGCCCTTCACAGTCGTCGCCCATGCTTGTAAGGCTGTATCCGCTTATCATAGGATTGGATCTTATAATATCGAATATATGCTCTCTCTGACGACCGTTAAGACGGTTGGATTCGCGGCAGAGATCATTTGCAAAGGGATAAATACCCTTGAGTCCGTAAAAATCAATAAAATTTTCAAGCTTGTCCCATATTCCTTTTATGCAGCGATAAGGCTCGTAATCATCTCCAAATCCGAGAGATTCAAGATTAAGGCACCAACGCATAGGGTCTTCCTGCGCTCCAACTCCCGATTCCGTTATCATAACAGGTCTTGAATTATATCCTACTGTACGGAACCAATCTTTGGTATCTTCTGACATAGGCATATGCATATAAGTGTGAAGATCACCCAAAGCACAGTCCGCAAAATGTCCGAAAAGATGCCTAGATCTGTTTCGGCTTTTCTCGCAGAAATCTTCGATGCCTTCAGCTCCGAAATATCCGTCCCACTCATACGAACCGGGGTTGGAAGCACTTGCCATCATATTTTCAAGATCCCAACGACCACTGGAAATAAGTATGAGATTATTGGGATCCGCATCTCGGAAAGGCTTCAAGGAATCAGCTGCGCAATGCATTATATCGGATTGGGCAAGCTCGTTAAATGCATAATATGCACCGAGAGACGGGTGGTTTCTGTGGAGCTTTATCATATTAAGAGTATATGCTTCCACCATTTCACGGGTCTTTTCATGCATACGCATACCCCAGGACGTAGGCGGAGATTCAATAACAAGAAGTCCTATCTCGTCACAAATATCCATGACCTCTGTGTCAAATATTCTATGAATGCTTCTTATGGCATTGAATCCCAGCGACTTCATCTGTATAACATTTTGTCCGTTAGGAAGTGCATGAGCACTCTTTAAGAGCATACGCTTACCGTTAAGGAATAAAAATCCGTCTTTTACTCTGAGTTCTTTGAAACCGAAACGAACCGTTTTTGACGCTCCGTTATCCAATTTCACGTCAGCTATATAGAGCACCGGACTGTTAAGCTCCCAATTTTTATGATTGGGTATAAGTGCCTTTAATATAACGAAATTTTCTCCGGGTACGAGTTTTACCTTATCACTTACTTTTGCGGCAAGATTACCAAACTTTTGCTCCGAAAAGTTGACATTTATTTCAGTTTCTTTTTCTGTTCCGCTATCATTGGTCAATACAAGACGCACTTCCGTCTCACCGCTGTCATAGCGAGCAATAACGTGAATATCAGCTATTCTTATTTCCGGTACGACCGAAAGGCGAACTTCGCCGGTAAGACCGCCTATACATTCGGGAGGCGTTCCGACGTTGGGATCCCAACCCGGAAGATTTACGTTTGCCCATACACCGTTTGGGATCTTATCAAGCTGTATGCCGTCAATAGCTTCCTTACCTCTTACAGGTTCAAAACAGCGAACTGCAATAAGATTTTTTCCGTCATGCACAATGTATTCCGTAATATCATAGGAAAACTGTTCCTCGTGATGACGGTGCTCACCTAGGTAATGACCGTTTATCCATACTTCACAAACGTATCCCGCGCGGTCAAACTCTATTCGGAGTCTTTCCCCCTCTTCTGTATCGGGAACTGCATCTAATTCTTTATAGTACCATACGTAACCGTGATATTGCGAAAAAAGAGTAGAATAGGTGTAATCAAGCCCCCACTTTTCAAGCTTCATATACCCGGGGACGGTAATACTTCGGCGCGGCACGTCAGGTATGGACTTATACCACCCCTTGTCTTTTCCCTCTTTATTCTCATCTTTTATTATCGTCCATTCTCCGTGAAGAGACATTATCTTTTCACTACTCATAAGCGTATTCTCCGTATATCATTAGATTAGCATATATGCTAATCTAATGATATACTATTTCTCTTATATTTTCAAGTTATTTAACGAAAAAAACAACAAAGATCACACTGTGCGATATGCTTCGAAAAAACGATATTTATTGACAAAAAAATACACATATGCTAAAATTATTACTGAAAAAACCTCAAAAGGATCAACTATATGTATAAAAAAATTTTTGCGTTCATTTGCGCTGCCGCATTAGTTTTATCGGTTTTTTCCGGCTGTTCAACCGATACAGACGGTAATGAAACAGAAAAAATCACAGAGGAGGAAACGCCAATGCTCAGCGCCTCAGAAATAATAAATTCTATTGATGACGGACTCAGATTTACCAGTACATTCGGTTGCACCGAGGTCGTTCTTCAACATACAAACAAAAAAACATAATCACCAAAAAGTTTACCGATGAGGGTTTCAGCATCTGCGATTTTTCCGCTATAAAAAGTTTAGGTTCCGAAACTGTATTGTTGTTCAAAGACAATGAACTTGTAACTTTATATTGGACCGAGTATAAAAAAGAGCTTAGGATACTATACGAAACCGTTGACGAAAAAATATTGGAGCTCTTGATCCCCAACGACGAAACGGGAAAAGGAGCACTTGAGATCGCCCAGATAGGTACAGAAAGAGTGCGTGAGACCGATAATCCTTTTATAGGAATGTGTTATCTCATTAAGCTTTCAGACGGAAAAGCTATAATAATTGACGGCGGATTCGATAACGAGCCTTGTGTGGATAATCTTTATAATTCCCTCGGTAAAATGGGGATAGCAAAAGATGAAAACGGAAAGTTCGCCATCTCCGCGTGGATATTTTCTCACGGACACGATGACCACATAGGTATAATGACTCCTTTCGCAAAAAAATATGCCGATAAAGTAAATATCGATTTTTTCCTTTACAATTTGCCCTGTAATCAAAAGTTGGTTTCCCTTACGGGTCTTGAAATGGAGTTTCACAGTTTCTGCAAGAGCTCTTTTCCGGAATCGACTTTTGTAACACCCCATGCGGGAGTAAAATATTATATTGGCAATGCTATAATAGATATGCTTTATACCCCGGATCTTTCTTGGACACCCGATGCACCTATTGACTTTTATAATAATACAAGTCTCATATTCAAGCTTGAAGGTGGAGGCGCCTCATTGCTTTCATACGGAGACGCAGGAGAAAACGCATCTGAAATAATATGGAAAAGGTACGACCGTGCCGTTTTCAATAGCGATATACTGCAGATAACTCATCACGGACTTACCACGGGAACCGGAGAAAATGCTCAGAAATGGGAGTATTTAAGCAATATATACAGCGCCGCCAAAGCATCGTATGCTTTTCTTCCGATGCATTCCAGATATCCGGGAGATAAAAGAAACGGCAGATATTCCGTTCTTATTGGATGGTGCGATGCCGGTTGTCAAATATCATACGTTATGAACGAAAAAGACAATCACGGGAAAACGTCCATAAGTCAGGAATATTACGACGATTTCTGCAAGAACAAAGAAAAATATGAAAAAAATACCCTTTACGGATATGACGGAATAAATAAAGTGGTAAACGAAAAAGGTCTTATTACATACCTTGGAAGCAATGAGACCTCTCCTATGATCACAGTCTTCTCTTTTGAAAGCGGAAAAATCACTTTAAAAGAAAACCAATCCCTGTACCTGTGGCTAAAAAACTAAAATATAGTACTTGCTCAGATCTCAAAAAGGTTATATAATATATCATATAATAAATGAAAGGAAAGCTTTATTTATCCAAAGCAAATGACAGATCATGAAATATTGTACCAAATGCGGAACTCAGCTTACAGACGAGGCTATTTTTTGCGCAAGCTGCGGAACGAAATGTGAAGCAGGTCCCGCGATATCGTCGGAGCATGCCTCAGATAACAACACTAAAGAAGATAACATAATGGATTCCATAACGGGTGGAATAAATAAGCTCGCAGGAGGAGAAGGTGCGGTACATCCTCCTCTGGGAAAGATATTCGGAAGCGTATTTAAAAAGCATAACAAGAGCGAATCCGAAGAGATCTTTATCTGCGGTACGGAAAAGACGACTCCCGCTCTTTCTGAGCTTGACTCTGCATGGCCAAAGCCCTGGCTATTCTCCCGTATACTTCTGGCTTTTGCAATTGCACTTTTTATAATGTACATATGCTGCACCGAGTTCGAAAATATAAAAATGATACCCGGACTTATATTTATCGGTTCGTTTATGGTACCTATTGCAGCTCTCATTTTCTTCTTTGAACTTAACGTACCTAAAAACATAAGCTTTTTTACAATAATAAAAATATTTCTTATAGGCGGATGCGCTTCTCTGTTATGCTCACTCTTCTTATACTCTGTTATTGATATGGGCGAATCCGACTATTGGGGCGCAGTACTTATCGGCGTGATCGAAGAGGTTGCCAAACTTGCTATCGTTACCTTCTTTTTAAGCCGTGAAAGAGGAACAGATCACGCAATAAACGGTCTGCTCATAGGTGCGGCAGTTGGTGCGGGCTTCGCAGCTTTTGAATCAGCAGGCTATGCCTTTGAGTGGCTTCTCATGTACGGTTTTGACGATATGTTTGAAGTTATACTTCTCCGCGGATTTTTGGCTCCCGGCGGTCACGTTGTATGGGCAGCTATAAGCGGATATGCGATAATGCTTGCCAAGGGTAAAGAAAAACTCAGTTTGAGTTTCCTCAATAAAACCGCATTCTGGAAGCTTTTCTGGATACCCGTTCTCCTTCACGCTATATGGGATATGCCTATTGAGTTCGGTTCTGAATACTGCCTTGTACAAATACTTCTTACCATTACCTCATGGGTAGTAATATTCGTCCTCATAGGAGGAAGCCTTACAAGCTTCGGAAAAGCCGCAAAGGAAGCGGGAAATATTTCTGCAGAGACCCAAGACGAACAATAAAAAGCATCTGCCGCATCACTGCGGCAGATTTTTTTATAAAAGTATTTTATTTTTTAAAGTATTGTAGTATAATGTATGCGTTGGTTAAAAATCATTAAGGACGTGGCGTTGTAAATGGTAATTAAAGATATCATATCAAAAAGCACCGAAGAAACTGAAAAGATAGCCGAAGAATTTGCAAAAGCTCTCGTTCCCGGAGACTTTGTAGCTATGTACGGAACTCTCGGCGCCGGTAAGACCGCATTTGTCAGAGGCATGGGCAGGATCATCTCGCCAGATGCAAAAGTGCACAGTCCGACGTACACGGTAGTAAACGAGTATGAGGGCAAGGACACGACCCTTTGTCATTTCGATATGTACAGAATAAGCGGTGAAGACGATCTTTACTCAACCGGTTTCTATGATTATGATGACTGCATAATCGTTACCGAATGGAGTGAGAACATATCCTATGCACTTCCTAAAAGCTATTATAAGATCAGTATCGAGAAGTGCGAGGATGAAAACACAAGACATATCCTTATTGAAAGAAAGGCTTGAACAATGAAGATACTTGCTCTTGATTGCAGTGCAAAATCAGCCTCTGCAGTCATATGTGAAGATGAAAAAATAATCGCTCAAAACTTTGTCAATTCGGCAAAGAAGCACAGCGAAACACTTATGCCGATGGTAGAGGATCTTTTTTCTCTTGCTTCTCTTTCCATAGCGGATGTAGATATGTTTGCATGCAATGCGGGTCCGGGATCGTTTACCGGAGTCAGGATCGGCGTATCTCAAATAAAGGGACTTGCTTTCGGAAGAGGCAAACCATGCGTTCCAGTATCTACTCTTGAATCTTTAGCATATAATCTCAAGGGTTTTAAGGGACTTATCTGTCCTGTTATGGATGCAAGAAGGAATCAGTTCTATAATGCATTATTTCTCTCCGACGGGCATAAAATCGTCCGTCTGACAGAGGACAGACTTATAAGCGTCGAAGAACTTGAACGCGAATTGAGAGAACGAGATGAAGACACTTATTTCTCCGGAGATGCTTACTATCTCGCCAAAAGTCTTATTTCACTCGACAGCATAAAAGAAACGCCGCCCGTGCTTATAAACCAAAATGCATGGTCCGTTGCCTATCTTGCACAGAAAAAAATGAATGAAGCCCCCGCCGAATATACCGATACGGAGCTTTCACCCATATATTTACGCGCATCCCAAGCAGAGCGCGAAAGAAACGAAAGGATTAAAGCACATGAATAAAACAATAGCTATCGCCTGCGATCACGGCGCACTCAATCTCAAATCAAAAATTATGAAGCATCTTGACGATATCGGTGTAAAGTATATAAATTTCGGCACTGATACTACCGACTCTGTTCACTACCCTATTTATGCTGACAAGGTATGCAATTCCGTTACAAGCGGAGAAAGCGACCTTGGTATACTTTTGTGCAGCACGGGTATAGGAATGAGCATTGCGGCAAATAAGCATAAGGGCATACGCGCCGCATGCTGCTCAGACACGTACAGCGCAAGACTTACAAGACAGCACAACAATGCAAACGTACTCTGTATGGGCGAATTTGTAGTGGGACACGGTCTTGCTTGCGATATGGTAGACCAGTTCATCGGAGCCGAGTTTGAAAATAGCGGGAGACATCTTCTCCGTGTTGAAATGCTCAACGAACTTGATGAAAATAGATAATCTTCAAAAAAACACCTTGGCGGAAATCTCTTTTTGCCAAGGTGTTTTTTATTTTAAGCAAAAGGTGCTGAAAAAACACAGCACCTTTATTTTCTGTCATAAGTTCTTGCAATACAAAGCTCACAGATTCGCCTTGCTCCGTTTTCCCTAAGTATCTCTGCGCAAGCATTAACACTCGCTCCTGAGGTAATGATGTCATCAACTATAACCACGTTTTTTCTTAAGACCGTATGTATCAGTTCTTTGTTTGCCGCAAAGGCTCCTTCCGCGTTCTTAAATCTATCGGCGCGGTCAAGTTTTTTCTGCTTCGCTCCGCCCTTTCTTTTAATAAGCGGGAGATACCTTGCACCCACGTATTCCGCAATAATTTTTGCAAGAGATGCCGCCTGATCATGCCCGTAGCGTTTCACACTCTTTCTAGACCTGGGTACATTACATATTATTATATTTTCGGGACTACCCTTTATTCTTGATAAAAGAAGTTCGGACAATTCAGCCGCGAGAAACTCCCTTATACGCCACAGATCTCCGTTCTTATATCTGAGTATCATAGCTTTTCCCGCTTCGGATCCCGTATAATTTATAAGATGCATTGAGCGGTCAATGGGTGAATATGCGTATCCGTTTGAAATACATTCACATTCTGAATGCCGATTCCCGCATATAGGACAAAGCAAATTCTTTTCTTCTTTCCATTTTTCGTTGCAAGATGAGCAAAGGGGTAAAGTATACTTTACGTTCATTGCTTCGCGACACATAGCGCATTTAGGGACAGCCAAAATGTCGGAAACTAGTCTGATCTTCTTTAGAAGCTTATTCTTCATCGTCGGTATTCTCTTCATTCCTCAGAAGATATTTGAGCCCAGTATATCTCTTTGTTTCAACGTTATTATCTACCATTCCTCTTACAATATCTGGTCTTCCCACCATTATTACCATATCTCTCGCACGGGTAACCGCCGTATAAAGCAAATTTCTAGTAAGCAGTTTACGTGAAAAACTGTATATGGGCATTATAACAACGGGATATTCGCTTCCCTGACTCTTGTGCACCGTTACCGCATAAGCGTGTTCAAGCTCGATAAGCATGGAAAAATCATATACCGCCACTTTGTCATCATCAAAATGTACAACAACGGACTCACTTGTATGGTCAATATGCTTTATTACCCCGATATCTCCATTGAATATACCTATTCCGCTTTTGTATTCGCTTTCCCAGGCAATATCGTAATTATTCCGCACCTGCATGACCTTATCGCCCACACGGAAAACAATATCTCTGACCTTTTTTTCCGCCTTATCCTTCGACGGAGGATTAAGCTCACGCTGCAGAATGGCGTTAAGCACCTCGGTACCCGATTCGCCTTTTCGGGATGGGGCTATTACCTGTATCTTATCTTTTATATCCGCGCCGTATCTGTTGGGCAAACGAGTCTTATACAGCTCTTTAACGGTATTAACGATATCCGCATCTTCACCGCGAGCCATAAAAAAGAAGTCACTTCGCTTTGATTCAAGCTCCGGATATTCTCCGTTATTTATCATATGGGCATTTGTTACTATAAGGCTCTCTTCTGCCTGACGGAAGATCTTTTTAAGTTTTACTGTACTGAAGGCACCGCTGGCAATAAGATCGTTCAAAACGTTACCGGCACCTACAGAAGGAAGCTGATCACTGTCCCCGATAAGTATAAGCTTTGAACCCGGCTTTATTGCATGGAGCAAAGCTTCCATGAGAACGGTATCCACCATAGATACCTCATCTATAATAATTACATCCTCATCAAGAGGTGCCTCGTCACATTTTCGGAATTTAGGGAAATTATCCTCAGCATATTCCATCTCCAGCAGTCTGTGTATTGTCTTTGCCTCATACCCTGTGGCTTCCGTCATTCTCTTTGCCGCACGTCCCGTAGGAGCCGCCAAAGCGACTTCAAGCCGCATTTCTTCAAATATAGATATAAGGGCTTTTATTACTGTAGTTTTACCCGTACCTGGTCCGCCTGTCAGTATCATCACACCGCTTCGAAGCGCAAGTTCAATAGCCTTCTTCTGCATAGGTGCATAAGTGATATTCTCTTCCAATTCGACCCTAGATATAAGTATTTCTATATCTCCTGCATCAAGCACCGGACAGCGTCTGTCTATGATATCCAACTTTTGGGCGGTATATACTTCTGCTGCATACATCTCATTAAGATATATACAGTTGCGTTTGGCATACTTCACACGGCTGAGTTCACCTTCGCTCAAAAGCTGAAGAAGCATTGATGCCACAAATTCCTTTTCAAGGGAAAACATCTGTGCAACTGCGGAAATAAGCTTGTTTTGCGGTATATAAACGTGTCCGTTTTCCTGAGCGTTATACTTAAGTAAGTATTTTATACCCGCCATTATTCTTATTTCGGCATCCTTTTTTACGCCGTGGCTCAGAGCTATGCGGTCTGCTTTTTCAAAGCTTATTCCGTATATTTCATCGCACAAAGTATAGGGGTTCTCTTCTATAACGTCTATAGTGGAGGACCCCCATCTGTTAAATATGCGCACGGCGGTAGAGGGACTGAAAAAGTCCCTGCAATATTCCATTACATCTCTTATCCCGTGTTGCTCCCTGAAACAGGCGGATATATCAAAAGCTTTTTTCTTTGACACACCGGGCAAAGATGCCAACAGTTCTGGATCGTTTTCTATAACGTCGAAACTTTCCGTGCCGAATTTTTCAACTATTCTTCTTGCCGTTGCAGGTCCGATGCCGTGTATGGCACCGGATGAAAGATATTTCAGTATTCCGCTTTCACTTTGCGGTAAAAGCTTTTCATGATATTCTACTTTGAATTGTCTGCCGAATTTAGGATTAAGAGTCCAATTCCCCATCGCTTTTATGGTTTCACCCGCATTTAAAAACGGCATAACACCTACCAGTGTGACCTCGCCCTCGTTTTCAACAGAAAGCTCGCACACACTGTATCCGTTTTCTTCGTTATGGTAGATTATATGCTCAACGGTTCCGCAGAGACTTAATAACTCGTTATCCTTTTCTTCAAACATTTTTTATTATTCACCAAGCTTTGCAAGAAGAGCAGATGCCATATCCGTCTTCTCCCAAAGTACTCCAAGTTCTTCTCTTCCCATATGTCCGTATGCAGCAAGATCAGCATATATAGGACGTCTGAGTTCAAATCTGTCGATAAGCGCTGCAGGTCTGAGATCGATGCATTCCTTGACCGCATCGGCAATATCAGCCTCAGATCTTTTGCCTGTACCAAAGGTCTGTACCATTACGGATACGGGCTTAGCTACGCCTATGGCATATGCGATCTGTACCTCGCATTTATCTGCAAGTCCCGCAGCAACTACGTTCTTAGCTATGTATCTTGCTGCATATGCTGCAGTTCTGTCTACCTTCGTAGGGTCCTTTCCGGAGAAAGCACCACCGCCGTGACGTGAATAACCGCCGTATGTATCTACAATTATCTTTCTTCCCGTAAGTCCGGAATCGCCCATAGGACCGCCTATAACGAATCTGCCCGTGGGATTAACAAAATATTTTGTATCTTCATCAAGAAGCTCTGCGGGAATGATCGGAATAATGACCTTTTCAATTATATCTGCTCTTATCTGCTCAAGGCTTACTTCAGCAGCATGCTGAGAGGATACGACAACAGTATCAACTCTTACGGGCTTGTCGTTTACGTATTCAACGGTAACCTGAGTTTTTCCGTCAGGTCTGAGATAAGGAAGAACGCATTCCTTTCTTACCTTGGTAAGCTGCTTTGCAAGCTTGTGTGCAAGGCTTATAGGCAGAGGCATAAACTCCGACGTTTCGTTACAGGCATAACCGAACATCATTCCCTGGTCGCCTGCGCCTGTATCGTATTTATCAACTATTTCACCGTTTTTGGCTTCAAGAGATCTGTCGACACCCATAGCGATATCTGCAGACTGCTTGTCAAGAGTACTTACAACTGCACACGTATCGCAGTTAAATCCATACTCAGCCTTGTCGTAGCCGATCTCTCTTACTGCTTCTCTTACAATGCGGGGAAGGTCTATTTGTGCGGAAGTGGTTATTTCTCCCATTACCGTAATTATACCCGTAGTTGCGGTAGTCTCACATGCTACACGAGACATAGGATCCTGCGCAAGTATAGCATCAAGGACAGAGTCGGAGATCTTGTCGCAGATCTTATCGGGATGTCCTTCAGTTACCGATTCCGACGTAAATAAAACTTTCTGATTTTCGTTGTTCATCTTTGTTACTCCATTATTTTTCTTTTTCCAAAAAATACGCCCTCGGGTTTCCCCGAGGGCAGAAGAACTATATTTTTTACTACAGTCCTCATCTCTCAGGAATTAGCACCTTTCGTTCTTCAACGTAGGTTGCCGGGTTTCAAAGGGCCAGTCCCTCCACCACTCTTGATAAGACCGATATTTCGGAAATTATACTAGCTACATATTACCACAATTTATATGATTTTTCAAGTGCTTTTTATTTATTTTTTTCAATATATATGGTCCCGATCTTTCCTTCTTCTTTTATAACGCCAAAGATCTCTCTACTGTCGCGATATCTCAGCACATAACTATCATTCGCAAATTCACGTTCAAGTCTTATAAGTCTTTCATTTTCTTTGTCATAATAATATATGCTGTCGAACTTTCCGATATTGTGAGTATCATAATTCCATTCACGGTATACCGACTCATTTGCCAAAGACATTGGTACAAGAGACTTAATTTCAACAAATCCGTCATTACACCGTCTTGAGTTATATGCCCCAAGCATTGCCCATGGAGATTCGGTTACTCCGTGTATATGTTCATGCCAAATAAAATTTTTGTGAACAGTATAAGAGGGTTCGATACCCAAGATGCAGATATCATCTTCTGTTTGTTCAACCGAAAATGTATTGGTACAAAGATCAATTATTTCTGTATCCGCCTCATAAGTCAGCTTGTAATCATAAAGCTCCGAAAAAGATCCAAACGAGAAGAGACACAAGGATATAAGGCATATAGAAAGATATATTTTTCTTAAAAAACGGGAGTGTTTAAGCGTTGTATCTACACAAAGCTCGATAATAATTCCTATACCTATATAGGAAAGGAAAGCTGAACGCAAAGATATCCAGGGATTCCCTACCGCAAAAAAAGGAAGCATTGGTGCAATAGTAAGAACAATACCGACAAACAATGTAATATACCAGGGACATTGCGCTATTTCTTTTGACCCCTCCTTGCATTTTTTATTGAAAAGTACAAAGGAAAGTATTGAGATCAAAAGGACAAATAAGAATTCTATATCACCTTTAGTAAATATCTGTTTTGCACCGTTCAAGGCACCGAATGTGCTTATTTTCAAAGCAGCTCCGAAAATTGACGACTTTATCTGAGATAATACCTCCGGCAGAAATACTTTAAAATAGTAGGAATTTACTGGTAAAACTACAGATGAGCGTGCCGAATAAAGGGCGCTTGAAGAAAATATTGTGACAAATGCAAAATACAATATAGCATTTGCAAAAGAGGTCAGAGACAAAAGACACCTCTTCCCTGCTTTTTTATATTCAAGAGCTGTCAGTATTGCCGTAAGACTGAGTGAAAATACAAGGACTTGCTCATAAAATCCAAAAGAGATAAGCTGAAAGATTGCAAAATGCAGAGCATTTTTTTTCATACCCGCATCTAAATATTTCAAAAGGAAAAATGCAGACAGAACAGCGAAAAACAGTCCCATTACAATTCTGCTTGAGGCAGAAAGCCAATAGCTTGCTTCAAAATTCGAAGGGATCAAACATACGAATATTAAGAACAGCCAGCCGCATCTGAAATATCTTGAAAAAATATTTTTGAGAAGAACAAGCGATACTGCAAGAGCAATACTTATTAACAGTACAGCAATTATGGGGATATTCCAAAAAGGTGACCATAAAAAATAGTCAAGGAGACCTGCAATGGGGCGCGCTCCTAAGATACCAACTTCTTCTATAAGGGCAGAGATGCCCATATCTCTGTATACTTTATATTGGATATAGTCGTCAAGCTGAGGAAAGTACTTATATCCAAAATGTACATACCTTGAAAAGATCAGAAAAATCAGAAGTAAGGTTCCCCACAGATCCGGTGAATATAATTTTTTCCTTTCCATAATTCTCCTTTTTTAAAAAAACGAGGCTCAAATATAAGTCCGAGCCTCACCGTTTATATCATAAAACTTAACAGATGCAAAAATCCGTAGCTTACACCCGTTAAGATAAAGCCTGCTATAAGAATTCCCGCAAATATTGACGGTAGAGCATATTTAAGCCGCATATTAAGCATAGCAGCAACAAGAGCTCCCGTCCATCCTCCCGTTCCCGGGAGAGGTATGGCAACAAAAATACAAAGTCCTATAGACTCATATTTCATCACCTTATTCGAATTTTTCGCAGCTTTCTCCTCAAGCCATAAAGCTATCTTATCGAGATGCTTTACTTTTTTCATCCACTTGAGTATTCTGCGTATGAACAACATTATAAAAGGTATGGGTAACATATTCCCTACGACCGCAACAAGATATGCTGCCCACCAAGGTATATTGAGCGCTGCTGCTATGGGAATTGCTCCTCTCAATTCAACGACCGGAAGCACTGAGCAAATCAGCACGTAAAGATAATCTTTTATCATTATATTATTATATCCTTAAAATAAAAGTGAGGCAGTATGCCACTGCCTCACATTGTACCATAATTCTATTTTATATGCAATAAGTATGAGTATTAATTTTTTTCTCATATATGCAGAATTTTCGATAATCTTTTATATAAGAGCAAAGTGAGACCCGAGCAGATGATTCCTTTAACAAGATTAAAGGGAGCAACTGCAAACACAACAAGAGTCTTGAGATCTGCAACAAGTGGGTTAACTGCCGAGCCCATTGCAATTATTTTATCTATTTCCAAATGATAAAATTCAGAAAAAGCGGGTATTAACACAAAATAATTGAGCAAGCCCCCGACAATAGCTAAGGAAACGGTGCCTACCGCCATCGCAAGAAGCGCACCTTTAAAAGTTTTACGGTATTTGTAGATAAGAGATGCGGGAACAACGAAAGCACAACCCGTTATGAAATTTGCCATCTCACCTATGTATGCAGTGGTGGTTCCGTTAAGCAAAAGATTCATCAAATTCTTCAAAAGTTCAATAATTGCAGCCGCCATAGGTCCCATTGCAAATCCGCCCATAAGAATTACAGTCTCGGAAAGATCCAGCTTATAAAATACGGGCGCAAAAGGTAAGGGAAACTCCAAGAGCATTATTATCGATGCAATTGCAGTCAGTATCGCTATCTTACAAATAGTACGAATATTTATTTTTTGCATAAAAAATCTCCTTTAAAATAAGGAGAAGATAGAAAAATCCCCGAAATAATTCGTGGGATCAACTTAAAACAATATCCGCAACTAAACACGGATAAAGTCTTTCCGCTATCTTCTCTCATCCGGACTTTAACCGTCGGTACAGGAAACTGACCTGTTCAGCATAATCTTCTTATGCACGTGGACTTTTACCACCGGTGTGGAATTACACCATCCCCTGAAGATAAAATATTTTATTGCGTACTGCCCTTAAAGGGGCAGTACGCAAAATTAATTCAAACAGAATTAGTCGATAATGTCGGAAACGACACCTGAACCAACTGTTCTTCCGCCTTCACGAATAGCGAAACGGAGACCCTTTTCGATAGCAACGGGAGTAATGAGCTCAACAGTCATAACTACGTTGTCACCGGGGCGGCACATTTCAACATCTTCAGGAAGACCGATAACGCCTGTAACGTCTGTTGTTCTGAGGTAGAACTGAGGACGGTAGCCGGGGAAGAAGGGCTTGGAACGTCCGCCTTCCTTTTCAGTAAGAACGTAAACGTTACCAGTGAACTTTGTGTGAGGTGTGATAGAACCGGGCTTGCAGAGAACCTGTCCTCTTTCGATCTCGTTCTTCTGGATACCACGGAGAAGAAGACCTACGTTGTCACCAGCTTCAGCCTGATCGAGGAGCTTGTGGAACATTTCAACACCGGTAATAACTGTCTTTCTGCTTTCATCAGCGAGACCAACGATCTCAACTTCGTCAGAAACTCTTACTACGCCTCTTTCAACTCTACCTGTAGCAACTGTACCACGTCCGGAAATGGAGAATACGTCCTCAACAGGGAGAAGGAAAGGAAGGTCATCGTTTCTAGCAGGAGTAGGAATGTACTCATCAACAGCATCCATAAGTTCCTTAATAGGAGCATACTCTTCAGCGGAAGCATCAGTATTACTGCTTTCAAGAGCTGTACGAGCGGAACCGCGAATGATCGGTACATCGTCGCCGGGGAACTCATACTGGTTGAGAAGGTCACGAATTTCCATTTCAACGAGTTCGAGAAGCTCTTCGTCATCAACAAGGTCAGTCTTGTTCATGAATACAACGATTGCGGGAACCTGTACCTGACGAGCAAGAAGAACATGCTCGCGAGTCTGCTGAAGGGGTCCGTCAGATGCTGCAACAACGAGGATAGCACCGTCCATCTGAGCTGCACCGGTGATCATATTCTTGATATAGTCAGCGTGGCCGGGGCAGTCAACGTGTGCGTAGTGACGGTTAGCTGTTTCATACTCAACGTGACGGGTGTTGATTGTGATACCACGAGCCTTCTCTTCGGGAGCGTTGTCGATCTGGTCATATGCCATGAATTCGATGTTGCCGTTGCCGAGAGAGAGGTACTTTGTGATAGCTGCTGTAAGAGTAGTCTTACCATGGTCAACGTGACCGATGGTACCAATGTTAACGTGAGGTTTTGTACGTTCAAATTTTGCCTTTGCCATTGTTATTGCCTCCTAATTTTTATAATTTTTTATTTTAGCTTCTTTTGGAAATTATCTTTTCAGATATAGACTTGGGAACTTCTGCAAAGTGAGAAGGTTCCATAGAATACTGACCGCGTCCCTGTGTCTTGGAACGGAGGTCTGTTGCATAACCGAACATGTCGGCAAGGGGAACGAATGCTGTGATCTGAGATGCACCGTTTACGGGGTCCATACTCTGAATCTGTCCGCGGCGGGAATTGATATCACCGATAACATCGCCCATATAATCATCAGGTGTTATAACAACAACCTTCATCATAGGCTCTGTAAGAATAGGATCGGCTTTCTTCATAGCTTCCTTAAACGCCATGGAACCTGCAATCTTAAACGCCATTTCGGAAGAGTCAACTTCGTGGTAAGAACCATCATAAAGTGTAACCTTAACGTCAACAACGTTATATCCTGCAAGTACACCGTTCTGCATTGCGCCCTGAATACCTGCATTAACAGCGGGAATGTATTCCTTGGGAATAGCACCGCCCGTTACCTTATCAATAAACTCATAGCCCTTTCCTGCTTCGTTAGGCTCAAGTATGATCTTAACGTGACCGTACTGACCCTTACCACCGGACTGACGTGCATACTTCATATCAACGTCAGCAGACTTACGGATAGTTTCTTTATAAGATACCTGAGGCTGACCTACGTTAGCTTCAACCTTAAATTCTCTGAGAAGTCTGTCAACGATAATCTCAAGATGAAGTTCACCCATACCGGCGATAATCGTCTGACCTGTCTCTTCGTCTGTATAAGTTCTGAAGGTGGGGTCTTCCTCTGCAAGCTTTGAAAGCGCGATACCCATCTTTTCCTGACCTGCCTTTGTCTTGGGCTCGATAGCAACCTTGATTACAGGTTCCGGGAATTCCATCTGCTCGAGGATGACGGGATTCTTTTCATCACAGAATGTATCACCTGTTGTTGTATTCTTAACGCCCACAACAGCTGCGATATCACCTGAATAACATATGTCGATATCCTTTCTCTCGTTAGCATGCATCTGAAGGATACGACCGAAACGCTCTTTAACATCCTTCTGGGGGTTAAGAGCGGTCATACCGGTCTCGATAGAGCCGGAGTATACGCGGAAGAAGCAAAGTTTTCCAACGTAGGGGTCGGTCATGATCTTAAATGCGAGAGCTGAGAAGGGCTCGTCGTCTGAAGAGGGTCTCTCTACTTCTTCTCCGGAATCAGGATCAACACCCTTAATAGCGGGTACGTCCAGAGGAGAAGGCATGTAGTCGATGATAGCATCGAGAAGCTTCTGTACGCCCTTGTTCTTGTAAGATGTACCGCAAACTACGGGAACCATCTTATTGGCAATACAAGCCTTTCTGATAGCTGTCATTATCTCTTCCTTTGTTATCTCTTCGCCGCCACAGTATTTCTCGAAGAGTTCTTCGTCTGTTTCGGCAACAGATTCGATAAGGTTTGCACGGTATTCTTCAGCGATCTCTTTCATATCCGCGGGGATCTCTTCAACGCGCATATCCTTACCCATATCGTCATAGTATACGTCAGCCTCCATACTTACGAGGTCGATGATACCTTTAAATTTTTCTTCTGCTCCAATGGGGAGCTGGATCGGTACCGCATTTGCCTTAAGACGTTCTCTGATCATACGAACGACTCTATAGAAATCGGCACCCATTA
The DNA here is from genome assembly GCA_015064425.1 of Oscillospiraceae bacterium. The sequence continues at coordinate 28,471 of SVSF01000010.1, forward strand.
TATCCATCTTGTTTACATAGCACATACGGGGAACGCCGTACTTGTCAGCCTGACGCCATACTGTTTCAGACTGAGGCTCAACTCCGCCTTTTGCGCAAAGAACGGTTACAGCTCCATCAAGAACACGGAGAGAACGCTCAACCTCAACTGTAAAGTCAACGTGACCGGGTGTATCAATAATATTGATTCTGTTCTGTCTCCAGAAGCATGTGGTAGCAGCAGATGTGATGGTAATACCTCTCTCCTGTTCCTGAGCCATCCAGTCCATAGTTGCGTTACCGTCGTGGGTCTCGCCTATCTTGTGTGTTCTTCCGGTATAGAAAAGAATACGTTCAGTAGTCGTAGTCTTACCGGCGTCGATATGAGCCATAATACCGATATTGCGTGTGCGCTCTAATGGGTATTCTCTTGGCATTATTCTATTTTCTCCTTTTTGACTAGCCTAAGCTGTCAACATTGCTAAAGCCCAATCAGCTTTGCTTAAGATATTCCTTCCTTTAGTATTAATATCTGTAGTGAGCAAATGCCTTGTTAGCTTCAGCCATTCTGTGGGTCTCTTCCTTCTTCTTAACTGCTCCGCCCAATCCGCCTAAAGCATCAACGATCTCGTTAGCAAGTCTCTCAGCCATGGTCTTTTCACCACGGGAACGAGAGTATGTTGTAAGCCAACGCAATCCAAGAGTTGTCTTTCTTTCTGCTCTTACTTCCATAGGAACCTGGTAAGTAGAACCTCCAACTCTTCTTGCCTTAACTTCAAGAACGGGCATGATGTTTTCGAGAGCTTCGGTAAATGCATCAAGTGCATTCTTTCCGCTCTTTGCCTCAACGATCTCAAATGCATCGTATACGATCTTCTGTGCTACACCCTTCTTACCGTCAAGCATAATGTTGTTAACAAGCTTGGTGACAAGTTTGGAATTGTAGATAGGATCCGGCAGAACGTCTCTCTTTGATATCTGACCTCTTCTCGGCACTGTACTTCCCTCCTTCACAAAATAATGAATCTCATAGGTACTCGAAATAATTTCGTAAATGCACAGTCAGAACGGATTTTATATAATATTATAATTATATCAGTTATGACTACTACAAAAACGACAGAAAGTTACTTATTACTTTCCTGCTTTCGGTCTCTTTGCGCCGTACTTTGAACGGCCCTGTTTTCTGTTCGCTACGCCCTGTGCGTCGAGCGTACCGCGAATAATGTGGTAACGTACACCGGGGAGGTCACGTACACGTCCGCCTCTTATAAGAACAACGGAGTGTTCCTGAAGGTTGTGTCCGATTCCGGGGATATACGTCGTAGCTTCGAGTCCGTTGGTAAGTCTTACTCTGGCGATCTTTCTCATAGCAGAGTTAGGCTTCTTC
>SVSF01000011.1 GCA_015064425.1 Oscillospiraceae bacterium
TTCCTTTTCAAGAGTTACCCTATCAAGCTCGCTGTTCTTCTGATTTAATACGGATTTCTGCTCATCAAGAAGATTCTCCATCTCGTCAAGCTTTTCCTTCAAAGCACTTGTTTCTTTTTCAGCGTATTCTGTTTTTTTCTTCAGCGCTTCTTCCTTTTCATTGAATTCACCGACAATGCGTAAGAGATATTCGTTGACATCGGTTTTATTATAACCGCTCACAGCGCTTCTGAAAACTACGTTCTTTGCCTCAGACATATAAAATCCCCCAATGCAGATTTTTACGACATTCATTTACATTACTTAATATAATAACACATTTTTTCAAGATAATCAATCATTTTTTTGATATTTTAACATTTCCTATTTACGAATTCGATTTTTTGTGATATACTTATCGTTAATAAAGTTAAATGCGGAGGCTTAATGATGAAATTGCTTGAACAAAAGATACTTGACAGCGGTGAGCTCAGAGAGGGCGGAATACTTAAGGTAGATAGCTTTCTTAATCACCAGATTGACGTTGCTCTTATGCAGGAGATAGGCAAGGAATTTGCAAGGCTTTTCGCAGAAGAAAAGGTGACAAAAATACTTACAATTGAAGCCTCAGGTATAGGCATCGCTTGTATTGCATCTCAGTATTTTGGCAACATTCCGGTTGTTTTTGCAAAAAAATCCGAAGCTAAAAATCTTAATTCCGACGTTTATTCCACAGTTATTCATTCCTATACAAAGGATAAGGATTTTACCGTCAGAGTTGATAAGAAATATATATCCTCAGATGACAACGTACTTATAATAGACGATTTTCTTGCAAACGGAGAAGCGGCCATGGGACTTATGAAGCTTGTCCGTGCATCAGGAGCGAAGACAGCAGGTGTCGGCATCTGTATCGAAAAAGCCTTTCAGAATGGCGGAGACCTTATAAGAGCTACCGGCACAAAGCTATGCTCTCTTGCCGTTGTTGATATCAAGGCGGACGGTTCAATTGCTTTTCTCACAAAATGAGCAGTAATATCCTAAAGTTAATAGCCTGTGTTGCAATGCTATGTGACCATATGGGCTACACAATGCAATATTATCACGTCGGAAGCTATGACGCGGCAGAGCTTCTTCGTCTTATCGGAAGGATAGCCTTCCCTATATTTGCTTTTCTCATAGCCGAGGGGTTCAAGAAAACGCATAACGTGCTTCTTTATGCAATCAGACTTATAATTGCAGGATTCATATCCGAGATTCCTTTTGACCTTTGCTTCCATGACAGTTTAAAATATTCGTCATCGTTTAATAACGTTATGTTTTCGCTCTCGACCGCTCTACTTGCACTTATATTCGCTGACATGTGTATTAAATCTTCCAAAAAAGAATTACGTATTCTTTTTGTTGTTCCGGTTCTTGCGGCGTGTTACATGGCAAAAACACTCAGTATGGATTACGGATACTGGGGCATAATACTTATCTTTCTCTTCTACCTTGTAGATTCCGATTCAGTAAAGAAAAAGCTGATGCTCGTGCCCGTGGTTCTCCTTTTTGCCGCAAGACACGTAATAACAACGTCTCTCCATGGCGGTACACCGGGAGAATGGGCAAAGCTTCAGCTTCTTTCACTGTTTTCTCTTATACCTATTTTACTGTATAATGGGAAAAAGGGGCGTTCATCCGCTTCCGGAGTCACAAAAAAGATAAGACAGTATGCTTTTTATCTTTTCTACCCCGCCCATATGCTGGCTCTTTACTTTATTTTTTCAAATATGAATAAGATAATTTCATTTCTTGGGCTTTAAATTATCATCGGCGCTTCAAACAGCATCCTTCTGAGTTTAAAATATATCTCAAAAACAGAATCTATCGGCAAAGGATTTTTTCCTTTGCCGCATTCTATCGTATAGCACGGCTTTTTTAGTTCCTTTACAACCCAATCTGTAAATCCTCCGGAAACCGCACTTCCCTCGGTCCTGCAAAGCTTATATCCGGACAGCCTCGAAAGCATCTGCCCTATTCTTATGTTTTCTGTTGGTGGGCAGAATTTATCTCCGTAGTATATTTCTTCTCCCTGAGAATGGAATGAGAGATAAAGGCCTATATTATCATTAAAACGGGCGTAGTTTGCAAGAAGTCCGCTTTCGGGCTCTGATTCCGGGGCGTCTCCACACCACTTTGAAGCTGCTCCGCCGCATAACGTGGCTGTTTCATATGTTTTAAGATAATCTTCAAAGCCTGCGTCATAATTGTGGTTGAGGTCTACCCCCCTTGCGTTAGCTTGCCAATGCGAAAAATCCTCTGTACCGCAGTTCATCCTTATAAGTCTCTCTTTCAGCGGATTATCGTCTTTTACACCTTCTATGTGATAATTAACTCCGTCGGGATTCAGCATCGGTATTATCTGAATACTCCTTGAAGAATTGAGATAACTTATCGAAGTATGTCCGATGTGACCTCCCGATTCAAGCATTTCACAGTATTCGTTTGCAAATTTAAGAAGGATGGCGGTTGTTATCCACTCCATTCCGTGGTGGGCGCCAACGTATAACACGCTTTTCTTTCCGACTCCGAGGGTTATCATAGGGATGCTTTTTCCAAGCATAGATTCACCGAGATATGTCACGTGAAAGTACGGATATCTTTGTGCAAAGATATTTATATACTCAAGCATTCTCTCATAGGTTATAGGGGCATCGTATGTAAGCAATGCTTTGCCGGTATCTATTGACGTTCTTTTATTCAATATATTATACCTCTTTCTCAAAATATCGTTATAGCTATGCTATGCCGTAGAAAGAGAAAAAATGAAAGGTTACTATGAAAACAAAAAATCTTTTTAAAAGGAATATTCTTTTTAGTGTGGTACTTGTGCTGCTTTATCTGATATACAATGCAGTACTTCTTCCTATATACAATAGCCTTACATCCGACGTGCTAACACTTGAGAGTTATTTGCCGGGTCTTGTAGATATTTCTCTTGAGCTTTGCCAATTTCTCGTTTGGGTACACATTTTTTCTTTTGTTATATCGACATTCTTCACCTACGGTAGGAAAGAATCTCTGCATGCTTTGACGTGGGTCTCTATAGTCATTATAGCTCGTTATTTTGTTCTTCTTGCGGTAAACGTAACTAATGGCAATATCGCAGTAAACGGCTCTGATTTTTCTTTCTACATATGGGAAATGATTATCTACGCATTTCTTGACATACTACAGGCATCACTGCCCTATATTCTCCTATCTCTTTCAAAAAAAGAAGATATAAAGAAGCTATATCTTTCTCTCGGAGCTTCTGCTGCCGTGATCGCCCTTATCAAAATAGTTATGCGAGTGATAAATAACGTTTTCGAGTACGTTACATTCGGCTATTCCTTTACAGCGCTTTACATAGCGTATTATGCATCCGATATTTTGTACGGACTGATGGTTTATTTCCTTAGTCTGATACTCATAAAATTTTATTTGAGAAAAAAGACGACGGTATGACACCGTCGTCTTTTTAGCTTTTATGTTGTGCAGTAAAAAGCGCTTATTTCTTTATCTGACAGGATTTTCTGCGCCTCAAGTGCTGTGCTTTTATCATTAAAAATTCCAAAAACGGACGGACCGCTTCCGCTCATAAGCGTGGCAATCGCGCCTGTGTTCTTCATAATCCCTTTTATTTTGGTTATTTCGGGTCTCTCCGGCTCGATCACACTTTCAAAAATATTAAATAAATTGTCTTTTACAGTATGAACGTCGGATTTTTCGAGTGCATTCAGAAGCTTTTCCTGTTTTCCGCAGTCTCTTATTCCGGAGAAATCTCCGAATTTCTCATCAAGCATCGAATAAGCTTTCGGAGTGGATACTCCCTCGCCGTTTATAGCTATTACACAGTGCATTTGAGGACATTTTGATATCGGCTTTAGTATTTCTCCCTTGCCTGTGGCTATCATAGTGCCTCCGAGAAGGCAAAAAGGTACGTCGGCTCCAATGGAAGCTCCTATTTTTAGCAGTTCCTCGTTTGAAACGGGATCATTTGTCAATTTATTTAAAGTGCGAAGTACTGCCCCTGCATCCGAGCTCCCCCCCGCAAGACCGGCTGAAGACGGGATGTTTTTTTGGATGTGTATTTCCGCCCCGAAATTGCTTTTGGTGTAAGCTCTGAAAGCATCAAGAGCCTTTATTGCAAGGTTGCTTTTATCGGTAGGTATAGAGGAAATATTGCATGTAAGAGAGTCTTTTGTCTCTTCTTTTACGGTTACAGATATTTCATCATAAAGGGATACCGCCTGCATAACGCTGAATATATCGTGAAAGCCGTCACTTCGTTTTGCTGTGACGTCAAGATAAAGATTTATCTTTGCATAAGCTTTTTCTGTGTAAGTTTCATTGGATATCAAAATATCACCACCCATATTTATGATATCACAATATGACTTCTGTGTCAATTTATATTTATCAAAATATTGACTTATTCTTCTTTTAGAGTTATAATATCATTATAAAGAATAAGGAGAGGTCAAATGAATAACGAAAAAACACCAAAAACCGAAAAAGAAAAGTTGCTGAAAATTCTTTGTATTCTTGGCGCTGTTTTTCTCGTGCTTTTCTTTATAATCAATATAAGCACTCTTTCTATATGGCTATCAAAAATAGTTGCGGTTCTTAATCCGGTTATAATTGGATTTATAATTGCTTACCTCTGCAATCCTATATGCAATTGGTTGCACAATAAGGTGTTCGGGAAAATAAGACGGGCAAAACTTAAAAAGACTCTGTCTATAATCTTAACGTATATTATCCTTGTGGCTGTCCTTGCCGGTCTTCTTACAATTATTCTGCCTCAATTTTTTATTGCTCTTACTGACCTTATATCCAAAATAGACGGATATATAAACAAAGCTGTCAATTGGGCAAATGGTATAATTAATAATTCCAATCTCTTTAACGGTAAGTTTACCGATCTCTTTGATTTTATTGACGTAAATGATCTGACCTCAAATCTTACGTCTTTCATTAAAAACTCGGGAAATATTCTTAAGGATATAGGAAATATTCTTGTGAGTTACGGAAGTAATATCGTTATCGGAGTTACAGATGCGCTTCTTGGAATATTCATATCGGTTTACGTTCTTATATTCAAAAAGAATATTATTGCTTGGTGCAAGCGTATTACCAGAGCTTTAACAACAAGAGATAATTACAATGTATTTATGAGAAGAGTATCTCACGCAAATGGTAAATTCGGCAATTATCTTATCGGTGCAATAACGGATTCGATAATAGTTGCAGTTGAGGGGCTCATCATTTTCTCGATATTCGGTATTCCCTACGCACCGCTTATATCCGTTATAATCGGAATTACAAACGTGATTCCGATACTCGGTCCTTTCCTTGGTGCAATCCCCAGTGCATTCATTATATTTATCGTTGACCCGAGTAAAGTTATACTGTTTATCATTCTGATCATAATTATTCAGCAGATCGACGGCAATATAGTTGCCCCATTTATTCTCGGTTCAAGCCTTGGCCTCAGCTCGTTCGGTATAATTATTGCCGTCACAGTGATGGGTGGACTTTGGGGTATTCCCGGAATGTTCATCGGCGTACCGCTGTTCGCATTCTTTGCGGATCTTATCGAGGAATCTGTAAATACCAAGCTGAGGGCGCTAAATGATCCGGAATTTCCGCCTTCTGAGGCAACAGAAATAGAGAAGCCTAATAAATCTCCGATAATTTCTTTTATAAAAAAGCATGTCACAAAAGCCTATAAAACCTTGAAAGACTCAACAAGTAATAAAAAAGTTTCGAAAAAATAAGGAGTCCCTGAAATGCCCGAAAATAATATAAGAAAAGGCGGAATATCGGTTGAATCCGCGCACATATTCCCTATTATAAAAAAGTGGCTTTATTCTGAGAAGGATATATTTCTTCGTGAGATAGTGTCCAATGCCACCGATGCTGTTACAAAGCTTAAAAGACTGGAATCTCTTGGTGAGATAAAGAATATTGACGGAGATTTCAAAATAAAGGTTTCTCTCGACAAGGATGCAAAAACTCTTACTGTCGAAGACAACGGTATAGGCATGACCGAGGACGAGCTTAGCAGATATATCTGCCAGATAGCTCTCTCCGGGGCGCTTGAGTTTATTCAGAAATATGAGGATGAGAGCACCTCTGCAGGTAACGGAATAATAGGTCATTTTGGCCTTGGCTTTTATTCATCTTTTATGGTCAGTGATACCGTTGAGGTAATAACGAAGTCTTATACCGATGCTCCTGCTCTCAGGTGGGTTTGTAACGCAGAGGGCGAATATGAGATATTCCCAAGTGAGCGCATCGATCGAGGAACATCTGTAATAATGCATATCTCTGATGCAGAAACAGAGTATCTTTCCTCTTCAAAAATACGCTCGATGCTCGATAAATACTGTGCATTTATGCCGGTGGATATTTATTTTGACGATGGTGAGGAAAATAGCGAGGATAGTGCGCCTATAAATGACGCAAATCCGCTTTGGCTACGTAATCCTTCTGATTGTAAGCCCGAGGAATATAATGAATTCTATAAAAAGGTATTCGGAGATTACAGAGATCCGCTCTTTTACGTCCATATAAATGCGGATTACCCTCTCAATTTCAAAGGTATACTTTTCTTCCCGAAGCTTAATAACGAATTTGAGAGTATGGAAGGACAGGTCAAGCTCTTTTATAACCAGGTGTTCGTCGCAGACAATATAAAGGAAGTCATCCCCGACTATCTTCTCATGCTTAAAGGTGTTCTCGATTGTCCCGAGCTACCCCTAAACGTTTCCAGAAGCTATTTGCAGAATAACACGTACGTTTCAAAGGTATCTGCTCATATTGTAAAAAAGGTTGCGGACAAGTTGAATTCACTCTGCCTTAACGAGCGTGAGGAATACGAAAAGGTATGGGGAGATATTCGAACCTTCGTTGAATTTGCCTGTATGAGAGATAAAAAATTCTATGACAGAGTTAAACCCTCTCTGCTTTTAAAGCTTACGAACGGAAGCTTCACGACCCCCGAAAAATATCTTGAAGACGCTAAAGATAAACATGAAAATACCGTATACTATGCAACCGACGCTTCCCTTCAGGCGCAGTATATATCTATGTTCGATTCGGCATCTATAAAGGTTGCGATTTTTGATAAGCTTATAGATACACAGTTCATTTCTATGCTGGAAAGCTACGAAAGCGACATAAAGTACGTAAGAGTCGATGCAGACATAGCTGAAGCTCTCAAAGGCGACGGCGAAATAAAAACCGATGAGAAATTAGCTGACCTTTTTAAGGAAGCCAGTGGTAATCCGGAGCTTAAAGTAAGCTTTGAAGCACTTAAGGATAACAGCGTTCCTGCGGTTATTAATGTATCCGAGCAATCTCGCAGAATGGAAGAGATGGTGAGGCTATATTCGATGTCGGGTACTGATATGCCTTCCTTCCCTGTCGAGATGAGCATTATACTAAATGCTTCATCGCCTCTCATAACACGAATTTCTTCTCTTGTGGAAAATGATCCGGAAAAGGCAAAAAAGATTGCAAAGCAGGTATTCTATCTCTCTCTTATATCCCAGAGAGCTCTGAATGCAAATGAGATGAAGGAATTTCTTTCTCACAGCTACGATTTCCTCGGGGAGCTTTAAAAAAATATTAAAAAGGATAAAAACATGAAGGATCATTTTACTTATACGCCGAGCGGTGTATGTTCAAGACAGATAGACCTCGAAATTGAGGACGGGATTATAGTTGATGCAAAATTTACAGGCGGATGCTCAGGAAACACTCAAGGAGTTGCGGCACTCGTTATAGATATGAGTGTTGACGAGGCGATAAAACGTCTTTCGGGAATTCTTTGCGGAATGAAATCCACCTCCTGCCCCGACCAGCTCGCAAAGGCACTTGCGAAATATAAAAGTGAAAAAGGACTTGGAGCATAAATAAAAAAAGCAAGGCAGATAAAATCCTGCCTTGCTTTTTTTGACGTAAATCGCCGTATGGATAAAATATTCGATCTTTTGTATCATGTAAATGAATTGCAGAATAATTTGTTAATGAGAGGTTCTGTAATTCAGTGCGTCATACATGAAAGGAAATATATATGAATAATTTATCTGAAATGAGGCCCGGAGAATATGCCAAAGTTCTGGGGCTCGGAAAATGCGGAAATATGAGACGTCGGCTCCTTGATATAGGCCTGGTTGAAGATACTTTGGTTGAATGTGTAGGAAGAAGCCCGGGAGGAGGTCTCTCTGCTTATCTTATAAGGGGAGCCGTTATAGCTCTTCGCCCCGAGGACTCAAGGCAAATATCCGTATCCCCCTGTCACGTCGGTAAAGAATAATGGGGCTTACAGGGGATTCATCATCAAAAAGAACCTTAAATAATAGTGACACTACAAAAAAATTTTTTACCGTTGCTCTTGCAGGAAACCCAAACGTTGGTAAAAGTACTGTATTTAACGGCTTGACCGGTATGAACCAACACACCGGAAATTGGCCGGGTAAAACCGTTGCAAGTGCTTCCGGATACTTCGAGGGGGATAAATACAAATATAATCTTATAGATATCCCGGGAACATATTCTCTTATGGCTCATTCTCCCGAGGAGGAGGTGGCAAGAGATTATATCTGCTTTGAGAATCCTGATGCAGTGGTCGTTGTTTGTGATGCAACCTGTCTTGAAAGGAATCTTAATCTTGTTCTTCAAGTAATAGAAACAGGAGCAAAGGTGCTCCTCTGTGTAAATCTTCTCGACGAAGCCGAGCGCAAAAAAATAAAGATAGATTTAGAAGCCCTTTCATTATGCCTCGGAGTTCCCGTAATCGGAACAACAGCCAGAAACAAGAAAAGCTTAAAAGCTCTCTCCTGTGCGATTGAAACACTTTGTGAAAGCAATAATAAAAGAGGATATATAGTAAAATATCCCGATTTTATCGAGGACGAAATAAAAAGTATAGAAGAAAATATATCTTCTGAAAACAATGCACTCTCAAAACGATTTATTGCGTTGAGATTGCTTGAGGGAGACGAGTGCTTTACAAAGAAAATTGCAGAGATATCCGATAACGCTTTATCCGACGCAGAAAATGCAAGACTTCGTCTTAAAGAAAGCAATATATTTTCTGAAAATATAAAAGATATAATCGTTACATCTCTTGTGAAAGCTGCAGAGGACATATGCAAAGACGTAGTTATGACAGAGAATATAAAATATAACAATCTGGACAGACGTTTTGATAAGATCTTTACAAGCAGGATATTTGGTTATCCTATAATGCTTTCACTTTTGCTTCTTGTTTTCTGGATAACTATAAAAGGAGCTAACTATCCATCTGAACTTATTTCCGGATTTTTGTTTTTTATAGAAGATAAGCTCGATTTTCTCTTCTTGTCGTTTGGAGTGCCGAGTATAATTACAAATGCACTTGTTCACGGTGTTTACAGAGTCCTTGCTTGGGTGGTTTCCGTTATGCTTCCACCTATGGCTATATTCTTTCCTTTTTTTACATTGCTTGAGGATTCGGGATATTTGCCGAGAATTGCGTACAATCTCGACAAGCCGTTTAAGTGCTCGGGAGCTTGCGGCAAGCAAGCTCTCACTATGTGTATGGGATTCGGGTGCAATGCTGCAGGCGTTGTAGGATGCAGGATAATAGATTCCCCGAGAGAAAGACTGCTGGCAATTCTTACAAACAGCTTTGTCCCCTGTAACGGAAGGTTTCCAACTCTTATAGCCCTTATAACTATGTTTTTTGTTGGCGACTCGATTTTCTTTTCGTCTGTATTATCTGCACTTTTACTTACGGTTACAGTGCTATCAGGAATTTTAATAACATTTGTCGCAACAAAGTTATTATCCGTCACGGTGCTAAAAGGCGAACCGTCATCTTTCGCTCTTGAAATGCCACCGTACAGGCGTCCTCAGATAGGAAAAGTGATAATACGCTCAATTTTTGACAGGACTTTATTTGTTCTCGGAAGATCGATAGCCTTCGCGGCTCCTGCAGGTCTCGTGATATGGCTTCTTGCAAATATCGCAATAAACGACATCTCTTTATTATCTCATCTTGCCAGGTTTCTTGATCCGTTTGCGGCTCTTATGGGACTCGACGGAGCTATCCTTATAGCGTTTATTTTAGGTCTTCCCGCAAACGAGATAGTAATCCCAATAATTATAATGACTTATCTTTCATCGGGAACTATAACGGATATTTCCGATCTTGGTGCGCTTCGTGCGCTCTTTGTATCAAACGGTTGGACCTATAAAACAGCACTTTCTATGATATGCTTCTCCCTTTTTCATTGGCCATGCTCAACAACACTCATGACGATAAAAAAGGAAACAGGGGGCATTAAATATACCCTCCTTGCTTTTGCTCTCCCCACAGTATGCGGCGTGCTTATCTGCATGATTTTAAATTTTCTATTATAAAAACAAAAAAGCTTTTATCTATACGGGTAAAGGCTTTTTTGTTGTAATAAATTCCCTATTGAAAAAATTCATATTTTGTTGTAAAATATTAGTAAGGAAATTTTTATGCAGAGGAGAATGAAATGAAAAGATTTTTAGTCATAATTTTACTTATATTCTCAGCGTTTTTATTTCTCAGCTCTGCATCAGCTTCTACATCTCCTATATTTACAGATGACGGCGTAAGCTTTGGCCCATATTACTATTACATATCAGACGGCGATATTTACAGAGCATCTCTTACCGAGATGGCCGGTGAAACGGAGCTTTTCAGAAAAGACAGTACCGGTATAGCCCTTGACGAAAGTACCCTTATTTCAAAACATAAAGACGGTAAATTAAGCTTTTATTCTCTTATATCTGATGCAAATAATTATCAAACCGACAATTACCGTTCGGATGCTAACGTCGAGGATTCCTTGCTTGGAAGCTTGTCGAAAAAATATGAGTCTAACGGAAATCCTGCGGCTATTTCCTCCGGCAATGGAGACGCAGGAGGTGCTTCATTCGGAGCTTATCAGTTTGCAAGTAATGCAGGTGTTCCGTTTGCTTTCTCGAATTGGTGTATCTCCTCGGGAAATGCAAAGAATATCGGCGAAAGACTGTTGACTGCTTACGAAGCAGATCACAGCTCCTGTGGGGATAATTTCAAGGCAGAATGGCGCGCTATAGCAGCAGAAGACGCCGATTTTTTCCTTTCTCTTCAGCATACATACGTTAAAGAAAAATATTATGATGCTATCGTTGCAAGAGTTGAGAAAAACGTAGCAAATTTCGATATAGATATGTACGGAATAGCACTCAAAAACGTATTTTGGTCACGTTCTGTACAGCATGGCGTTGGCGGCTCATACAACGTAATAACAACTGCATTTTCAAACCTCGGCGGATTTGATATGCAATCGGAAGAAATCCTTATACGTGCCATATATGCCGAAAGTGGCGCACTTTCGGATACGGGTCACAACGTAATGACCGGCTCTACCGCAGAATCGTATGGAATAGCCGGTAAATACATGAAGTATTACAGCCGTAATTCGTCCTCGGTGCAGGTCTCGGTTTATAGAAGACTTAATATAAACGAGCTTACTGATGCATTGAACATGCTTTCAAAATACGGAGGTTACGTCCCTTCTGACGATACCCCTTATGAATTTGGCGGACTGCGAGCTTCCGATGTGACGGATGCATCTGCAATGCTTTTCGGAACTATTTACAATTACCGATTGGCCAACGTTACCGAATATGGATTTTATATCGGCAAAAACGGTAAAAATTTAATCGAAATACCTGTTTCTACAGATTTGGTATCAAAACCCGTTATTACCCTTTCAATGTCAACCCTTAATTATTCTCCGGAGCTTGACCCTCTGTCTACCTATCACTTCGGAATATATGCCATAATTGACGGAGAATTCGTTATAAGTGAAAGCTCTCTTTTTGTTACAGACTATGCGACAGTATACACCGCATATTTTCTTAATTATGATGGCGCGATTTTAAAAAGCATAACGTTAAGAGAAGGCAGGACACCGAGTTATAGCGGAAATATCCCGCAAAAGCCGGAAGATAAGCAGTTTAAATATACATTTGTAGGATGGGATAAAGAAATAACGCCACTTACAGAGGATGCTTTTTATACTGCCGTGTACAGCGAAACTCTGCAAAGATATTCAGTTAAATATTTTTCAGAGAGCGGAGATTTACTTTTTGAAAACGAAATAAGTTACGGGGAAAACTCTGTATATAACGGTGTACTTCCCCCAAAGGGCTCAAACAAACAGTTCCGATATGAGTTCCTAAAATGGAACGAGAGCGAGGAGAACGTAACACAAGATATGGAGTTCTTCCCTGTTTACCGTAAGGTGGATCTTATTTGGACAGGGCTTGTTTCCGATTCTTTTTCGGGAGGAGACGGAAGTAAAGCCTCTCCATATTCTATTTCAAATGCAGAAGAACTTGCTTATCTTTCGAAATATATAAATGCTGGTGAAGAAAGCAAAGGAAAGTATTTCAGACTAAATAACAATATAGTTCTCGGAACTTCCGGACGTGCAGAAATATTTACTCCAATCGGAACAGAAGAAAACCCCTTTTCGGGACATTTTGACGGCGCAGGATATAAAATATACGGACTCCACGTACAAAACGATTCGGAAGCCGCACTTTTTGGCGTTACAATGGGGGCATCGTTTGAAAATATAATAATTGAGAAAGCAGAAATAAACGGCGATACTTCCGGTATTCTCATCGGGAAAGTCCTTAAGGATGCATCATCCATTCCTTATATAAAGAATTGCAGACTTAGCGGAAACGTAAGCGGAACGACCTTTGCAGGCGGTGCTTTCGGTAGTGTCAACGACGTTTCTGTGTCAGTATCTAACATCCGTACTTCAGGCAAAGTTAATGGTAAAACGAGTGGAGGTATATGCGGTTATTTCGGCGGACTTTCACTTTCCGAATCGTTCTCGGATACTAACGTATCTGGCGAGTTTGTTGGAGGCGTATGCGGTCAAAAAAATGCTTTTTCAAGCGTTTCTAGCTGTTATTATAGAGAAAACGGCCTTAGTGACAGCAAAGGAAAACCAATAGAGGATGAAAATCTTTCAGACCAGCTTTCCTATAGCGGTTTTGATTTTGATGAAACTTGGGTTATTTCGAACGAAACAGCTGAGTTAAATATCTTTGCCTGCAACACCTTTACATATTACGTATATGGAGATATTAACGGTAACGGATTTCTTGATTCGCCCGATGCTGTCCTTCTTGCTCAGCATCTTGCAAATTGGAATATAAATTTACCGTCAGATTTCCATAAAAAAGCTGATGTTAACAACGATAATACCATAGATTCTATTGATGCAGTCCGTTTTGCCCAATATCTTGCAGGTTGGAAAGTGTCTCTTGGCTGGAATTTATAAAAAACTCTTGTAAAATTATAAATAATATGGTACAATAGTCGTAGTTTAGTGTTTTATTCGTTTCAATAAATAAGATAGAGGTATATTTTTATGAGATTTAACAAAAAATTCCTTGCTCTTACTCTTTGCATTGCTGTTATTCTTTCTGCTCTTTCTGTTTTTGTAAGTGCAGTGGGTGAGTTCCTTCCCGTATTTTCAATTACCGTAAACGGCGTTACGTTTGACAGTGATACGGATAGTTCGGGAAACGGATGGTCTTATTCTTCTGCCGACAGAGCTCTTACACTTGATGCTTACAACGGCTCGTCTGTTATTTCCTCGGGAGACTTGAAGGTATACTTAAAAAACAACAACGTAATAACCGGCACAGAAAAAGATACATATTCACCGGAGAGCTGTGGAATATATGCAAAGGAAACTCTTGAGCTTTACGTTTCGGGTGAAGCAACTATAAGCGGTGCTGATTCTGCTTCCGGCAAGGGTGGCGAGGCTATTATCTCTGCAAATACGTATATATACTCTGATGGAGATTCTGCTATTACTTTGTACGGTGGAGAAAAGGCATCTGCAATAAAAGCTGATGCACTTACAGTTGACAGCTCTTCCATTACTGTAATAGGTGGTAAAAACGCTTCTGCTATATATTATTCAAGCTCCTTCGACATAACGGATAATACAGAAGCAATGTTCGTGTCAGGCTCTGAAGACCGCTATGCTGTAACCTATCTTTCCGACGCAGAAAAGCTTGACTACAGCAGTGATAATATGGCTGTAGTCTTTGAAAAAAACAGTAGCACGGTAATTTTTAAAGCAAAATCCGATATCATATACGGTGACATAGACTTAAGTGGAACACCTGATTCGAAGGACGCTGTTCTTCTCGCACAGTTTTTTGCTCACTGGGACGTAGATTTTACAGCAGGCTCTTTTGCTTCTGCTGACGTCTGTCTCGACGGAACAGTCGATTCAAAGGACGCAGTTCGTCTTGCACAATTCTTCGCAAAATGGGATGTAAAACTCGGTGAATAAATATAAACAAAAACGGCGGTCATATGACCGCCGTTTTTGTTTATTTGAAAGAATCAGATACAAATGAAGGAACCTGTCCCGGTAGGAACGCTGTAGTAAATGTGTAAGAAACGTCATTTCCTCCATAGCTCTTACAAGTATAAGCAATTCCTATATTATAGAGAGGCTCTGTCTCAAGGAATATGTTGTTATTGCGGGTAAGACTCGCCGTGCCGGTAAGAACCTCCTCTATCTTTTTCTTATCTCTTATAACTATAACGTTATCATCTTCCTCGGAAAAATACTTGCTACTTCCCTTTGATATGACTATAAAATCAATTTTTTCAGCAAGATAATGATAGTAGTTTTCTTCGCTCATGTTCAGCATAAACACGGAATCATATCCGTCCCCAAGATGTACCGGTACGTTAAATATGAAGCCGTTATTCCAATAGCCGCCATAAAAGTCTATATCACCTATTTGCTGTCTCTGGAAATAATCATAATCGATTTCACTAAAATTATCCTTAAGATATTGTGCAGCAACCGATACTTCCCCGAAAGGATCCGATTCTTTTTGAGGATAATTTTCCTCATCATTATTATCTTCTGTTATTACATCGTAACCAACATAATAATCTCTGTAATCTCTTTCGGAGAGTCCTTCGATCCAGTAAGCCTCAAATTCATCGGAATTTGCAACGGCACGTACAAATTCTCTCATTTCAGGAGTGCCTTCCTTGACCCACACTCTCCTTGCAATAGGAATGCCACTCTTTGTCTTATAAATAAGCTCACAGTGATAGGTATTATCCTTGTACGGAGCGAATTCTTCGTTGCCTTCCGTTTTTACATCAACTTCAATAGTTTCTGTATAATATTTAATGTCAAGCTCATACGTAGCATATCCGGTTTCATTCTTATAATTGTTTCTGTTCCTGTCGATATTTAAGGCGGATTTTATTACATCCTTATTCTTGAATTCAATATTTATTATTTCATTTGAAACCGTCACCTGAACGCTCTCAATACTGTTCGGCGAGGGAACGTATTCGTCTATTCCGAAAACGTCAAATCCAAGGAAGAAGAAAAGTACAAGCATTATTGCAGCGTATATGCCAAATCCCTTCATTCCAACGAACATTTTACGAGCATTCTTTGAAATTATTGTGTTAACCAGCATAAAGCAGAGCACCGCTCCAACAACAAGTCCGACTACGTACCAAAGGAAATTTCCAACAAGAAGCTTGAAGAAAAGTCCTCCGAGAAGTGTTGAGGGAATGAGGACCGAATAACGGAAAAACGTTGCAAATCCGTCAAAAACAATTGGGGTTCCTGCTTTCTCTATCTTTCTTGCTTTGTAGAGTACAAGAGAGAGGGATAATATAAGAAGCGAGCATATAACGTAGCAAATTATATCAAATACGCTCAAAGCATCAATCAGGTCAAGACTCATAAGATTTGCAAACGGTACAAGACCCCATACGTTTGCTGTATAATATGTGATGTATATATTCTCGGTGAACACTTCAAGCGTAGCAAAAGCAGAAAGATAATATACAAGCGCAACAAGATTAACGTAGAGCATCATTATAAGCTGCATTACAGTCGTTCCGCAGAGCATGCCGGCAAAGACGGTTGACGAGAATATCAACAAAAATCCAAGAAACGCAAGTCCCACATTCTTAAGTATCTGCTTAAATATAAGCATCCCGAAGCCTTCTGCAAGAGTTTGAGTTTCACAGAGAATTATTACGATTATGACGTTAATAAGAAAGGTTGCAAGATAAGTAATTGCACTGACACCAAGTCTTGTGAAATAAATATTTTCACGTCTCATGGGGGTACTATGATAAAAATCAGCGCTTATCTTATTATTAAGTATCTTCGTAACGTAACAGCCTGCAAATATTGCTACAAACATAGACACCGGTGCCCATATCTGCGAAAATTCCCTCATCATACTGAGAAGACGGTTAGAATTTCGTAATAAATTTTCCTCTTCCGTCATATCAAGGTTATAGGGTAGCTTACCCATATTAGTCATAAGCAACGGAAGAACCATGGCAAGTAAGAAAATGACAAAATATAGTACCATTTTAGGCCATGAGCGCTTCAGCTCGCCAAAAAAGTATTTGAAACTCATGTTTTTCTTATCAGAATATAACGTTTGAGTAGTCATAGCCTCTTTCCTCCATTTCGCTTATAAATATCTCCTCGAGAGTGAGAGGGATAAGCTCAAAATACTTAGGCTCTGCCGCGCGCATAGCATTTTCTATCGCTTCCCTGTCGCCTCTCACAACCGTGGTCAAAAGATTACCTCTTTTATTTGAAGACACAACATGGAAATCCGCAAATATATCACTGACGCTCTTGCCGTTATCGAATATCGCCTGAACGGTATGTATTTCCTGTTTAAGTGAATCTATCTCACTCTCAAAGAGAATGCCTCCTTTGTGAAGAAGACCTATATGGTCGCATATATCCTCTATTTCACGCAGGTTATGAGATGCGATAACGGGTGTAAGCCCCCTATCAGCCACCTCTTGCGCAAGTATCTTCTTAACAAACTGTCGCATAACGGGATCAAGACCGTCGAACGTCTCGTCACAAAGCAGATACTTTGGGCAGCAGGAAAGGCCTAGAAGTATTGCCGCCTGCTTTTTCATTCCCTTAGAGAAAGTAGATATTCTGCGCGAACCATCAAGACCAAAAAGATTTATCAATTCATAATATCTTACCTTTGAGAAGCTTTTGTAAAGCGAGGAGTAAAGATATGCCATTTCATCCACTGTTGAGTTAGGAAGAAAAAATTGCTCATCTGAAAGATATACGACGCTCTCCTTGACATCGGAGTTTTCATACACGTTAGCTCCGTCATACATAACGGTTCCTCCATCGGAACGCATTATTCCGCTCATTATGCGGAGCAAAGTTGACTTTCCGCTTCCGTTTGAGCCGATAAGTCCGTATATACTGCCGCTGTTTATCTCAGCACTTATACCGGTTAGCGATTTTACGTCGCCATAGCTTTTTGATATATTCTCTATTACGATCATTACTTATTTCTCCTCCTCTGTCTTTTTGATAATCTCTAAAATATTCTCAGCAGTAAGTCCTGCCTTAAATGCCTCGCTTATCTTCTTTTTAAGCTCGGCTTTTATTAGCTTTCTGTGTTGCTTTTCTATTTCCTCTGTGTCAGAAGAGACAAAGCTTCCCTTTCCGGGTACAGAATAAACTATTCCTTGTCTTTCAAGCTCTGAATAAGCTTTTTGAATGGTATTGGGATTGATAGCAAGTTCTCCCGCAAGAGAACGTACCGAAGGTAGCGGCTCGTCGGCGGAAAGAAGCCCGGTTATTACAGCTTCTTTTACAGAAGCTATTATCTGCTCGTATATCGGCACTCTGCTCTTTATATCCACCAGTATGATGCTCATATATCCTCCTTTAACTGTATTATCTGTGTTAGTACACTTGCATTATATCACACCAAAATTTGCTTGTCAATACGTTTTCGGTAAAATCTTTGAGTGCATTTTGCACAATCTTAAATGCAACTTTTTGTTTATTTTTACACCATTCGATGTTTTTTTCTAAACCTATTGACAAAAAGACTACCTTGTTTTATTATATATAGGCATTAAAAAATATGGAGGATTTATGAAAAGATTTGTTTGTCAACTTTGTGGGTACGTTTATAATGTAAGTGAGGGAGATCCCGAGAACGGAATTGAGCCCGAAACCGAATTTTTTGAGCTTCCTTCTGAATGGACTTGTCCCCTTTGCGGAGCGTCAAAGGAAGACTTTGAAGAAGTAGAAACGATTGCAGAAAATGATTTCTGATGTCTTTATTTATGACATATAAATTTTTTTGCCGTTTTTTACACTTTTTTTAAAAAAGTACTTGACAAATAAGACTTAAAGGTGTATAATAGGCAATGTTGTGAGCAACGAATGTTGCGAATGACATGCGAGAGTGGCGGAACTGGCAGACGCGCACGTTTGAGGGGCGTGTGGTTCACACCGTACGGGTTCAAGTCCCGTTTCTCGCACCAAAAAACAGGAATCGCCATTCGGTGATTCCTGTTTTTCGTTTTGAACATACTGACGATGACCCCCACACCTTGCGCTAAGCGCAAGAGTGTTGTTTTGTACGGGACTTTGATAAAATAATAATCCGTGAAAGCGAAAGTACAAAACTGGGTTCTTAAGTCCCGTTTCTCGCACCAACAAAAGGAACGACCAAGGTCGTTCCTTTTGTTTTTATCATAATAAAAAAACACGCCGAAGGATTTACATATTCCGACGTGTTTTTTATTTTAAGATTAAGGGTGATGATATACTTCTTAACTTTTAATTATTCGTAATCTACGACGCCTACCCAGCTTGAAAGGAATTCCCTTTCCTTCTCGTTACCCTTTACCGACTGCGATGCAGCAACAATGGGCATCCACTTCTGAACGTACTGCTTTGCGGTATCGCTCTTCTTGCAGAATGTGTCAAGATAATAATGAGCGCCGTCAATATCGCCGTTTAACCAGAACAGAAGATAAGTACGCGCTACGTCAGCGGACGCATTACCCTGAGTTGCATGTGCCCAGTCAATAATATAAGGTGTGCCGTTCTCGTCTATGATAATATTGGAGGGATTGAAGTCTCCATGACAAACCTTAGTATGCTTTGGCATACTTTCGAGACGAGTATGTAGATCGTAGCGTGTTGTTGCATCAAATTCTGTCTGAGAAATTTTACGGTTCATCTTATCCTTAAGCTTATTAAGGAGGGGGCAAGTCTTTGAGTGGACGTTCATCTGGAGATCAACAAGAAGCTCAATATACTTTTCCTTATTTTCGCTATCCTCTTCCATAAGCTGTGCAAGTGTTTTTCCATTGATATACTCAGTTATGATAGCCCATTTGCCTTCAATCATTGTTACTTCAAGAATTTTGGGAATATTAAGACCTGTTTCCTCAATTCTCGCCTGGTTGAGAGCCTCGTTGAGAACGTCAGCCTTGGAATATTCACTGTTAAATACCTTAATACATCTGTCTCCGTTGCGGTAGATGGTCTTATTGTTTCTAACTGCAATTACTATGTCAAGATTCATTATGTTTTTCCTCCTTAAATTACGCCTTTTTACCCTTGCGATGGGGAGTTTTGATAGAATCATCCTTTATAACTGTAAGATCTGTAGTAGGCATAGCCTCCTCGGTAAAGTGCTTTCCGTAGTAAGCGTTAAGGTACATCTGCTTTATCTCGCTCATAAGAGGATAACGGGGATTGGCGCCTGTGCACTGGTCGTCGAATGCCTGCTCTACCATATCATCAAGTCTTGCAAGGAAATCTTTCTCATCTACGCCGTAATCCTTGATCGTTTCCTTAATTCCAACCTTACTCTTAAGGTCATTGATCGCCTCAATGAGATTTTCAAGCTTTTCTTCGTCGTTCTTTCCACCAAGACCAAGATAATCTGCAATTTCAGCATAACGAGCAAGAGTATGAGGATGGTCATACTGGGAGAATGTGCCCATCTTTGCGGGAGCTTCGCTTGCATTGAAGCGAATAACCTCTTCGATCATAAGAGCGTTAGCTACACCGTGAGGGAGATGGTGGAATGCACCAAGCTTGTGAGCCATAGAGTGACATACGCCAAGGAATGCGTTTGCGAACGCCATACCTGCCATAGTTGCAGCATTTGCCATTTTTTCACGGGCTTCTACGTCCGTCTGGCCGTTCTCATAAGCTCTGGGGAGATATTCGAAGATCACCTTGAGAGCACGGAGAGCAAGCCCGTCGGTATAATCAGTTGCAAGCATGGTAGCATAAGCCTCAACAGCGTGAGTAACTGCATCGATACCGGAAGCTGCGGTGAGTCCCTTAGGCGCAGACATATGGAAATCGGTATCAATGATTGCCATATCGGGAAGAAGCTCGTAGTCAGCGAGAGGATACTTAACACCTGTCTTTTCATCTGTGATTACTGCAAAAGGTGTAACCTCGGATCCTGTACCTGCAGAGGTAGGAATTGCGATAAAGTAAGCCTTTTCACCGAGCTTGGGGAAAGTATAAACTCTCTTGCGAATATCAATAAATCTCATTGCCATATCCATAAAGTCTGCCTCGGGATGCTCGTAGAGTACCCACATGATCTTTGCTGCGTCCATAGCGGAGCCGCCGCCAAGTGCAATTATTGTATCAGGCTGGAATGCTCTCATCTGAGCTGCGCCCTCGGTTGCGTTTGCAAGTGTAGGATCGGGCTGTACGTTAAAGAAAGTAGCGTGCTGAATGCCCATCTCCTCGAGCTTATCTGTAATCGGCTTTGTGTAACCATTCTGATACAGGAACGTATCGGTTACTATAAACGCCTTCTTTGCACCTCTTACCGTGCGAAGCTCATCAAGAGCTATAGGGAGGCACCCCTTCTTTATGTAAACCTTTTCAGGTGTTCTGAACCAAAGCATATTTTCTCTCCTCTCGGCTACTGTCTTGATATTTATAAGATGCTTTACACCTACGTTTTCAGATACACTGTTACCGCCCCAAGAACCGCATCCGAGTGTAAGCGAGGGAGCGAGCTTGAAGTTATAGAGGTCACCGATACCGCCCTGCGCAGAGGGAGTATTAACGAGTATACGGCAGGTCCTCATTCTTGCGGTGTATGCTGAGAGCTTTTCTTTTTCCGTTGCTTCGTTTATGT
The DNA here is from genome assembly GCA_015064425.1 of Oscillospiraceae bacterium. The sequence continues at coordinate 21,085 of SVSF01000011.1, forward strand.
AAAGAGATGCAGTATGACCGAATCCGCCGTCTTCAACGAGCTTGTCGGCTTTATCAAGAGCTTCTTCAAAAGTCTTCGCTTTGTACATAGCAAGTACGGGAGATAGCTTCTCATGAGCAAATTCCTCGGAAAGCTCTACACTTTCGACCTCACCGATAAGAATCTTTGTTCCTGCAGGAACACTTACACCTGCAAGCTCTGCAATTCTTGCCGCCTTCTGTCCGACTATCTTTGCATTAAGAGCTCCGTTGATGATAATAGTCTTGCGAACCTTTTCAGTTTCCGTAGGATCAAGGAAATAGCATCCTCTCTTTGCAAATTCAGCCTTAACGGAATCATATATACTCTCAAGAACGATAACAGACTGCTCGGATGCACAGATCATTCCGTTATCAAAGGTCTTTGAATGAATGATAGAGTTAACCGCAAGAAGAATGTCCGCGCTCTCGTCAATAATTGCAGGAGTATTACCTGCACCAACGCCAAGAGCAGGCTTGCCGGAAGAATAAGCAGCCTTAACCATTCCGGGACCGCCGGTTGCGAGGATAATATCTGCTTCCTTCATGATTGTATTAGTCATATCAAGAGAAGGAACGTCGATCCAGTCGATAATTCCCTCTGGCGCCCCTGCTTCAACTGCCGCCTCAAGAATAAGCTTTGCTGCAGCGATAGTTGAGTTCTTTGCTCTTGGGTGAGGACTTATAATAATGGCATTACGAGTTTTAAGCGCAATAAGGCACTTGAAGATCGCAGTAGAAGTGGGATTCGTTGTAGGAATGACTGCTGCAACAACTCCGATAGGTTCAGCTATCTTAGTTATGCCGAAAGCCTTGTCCTCCTCAATAATACCGCAGGTCTTCGTTTCTTTGTAAGCATTGTAGATATACTCTGCGGCATAGTGATTCTTTATCACCTTATCCTCAACGATACCCATTCCTGTCTCTTCAACAGCGATCTTTGCAAGGGGTATTCTTGCCTTGTCTGCAGCAGATGCTGCTGCTAAGAATATCTTGTCAACCTGCTCCTGTGTGTAAGTTGCAAAAAGCTTCTGTGCTGCTCTTACTCTGTCAATCGCTTTTTCCAGTGCTTCTACACTGTCTACGATTTCATAACTCTTGTTTTCCATTTTTATATGTCCTCCTAGGATTATTTACTATTCAGGTTTTGAATTCGCCTTCTTAAAGTTCGTTAATATTTTAACACAATTTTGGCGGATTGGGAATAATTAAATTGTTATATCGGTAATATCATCAGAGATATAACTAAAAACAGTCCTGCGCTTTAGCAGGACTGTTTTTTATTTTACAAATTTTCTTTTTGTTTCGCAAAGAATGGTGATAAAATCCTTATCAAGCTTTGTAAGCTTATAGTTCTTATGATAGATAAAGACATCTTTATATATTTTTTTATTTCCCTCGCACGTGCGCTGAACTAAATTATATTTATCTAGTATCTTTTCGGGGGCAGGAGATACCCACATAAAGGTCCTTGGGTTTTCTGAAAGAAGATCAAACTGACTTGCTCTTTCAAACACGAAAATTCTTTGTCCGATATTATCGGGTAGTTCCTCTCTAAAGACCTTGGACATCGAGAGTGTGGGCACGTAAGGGTCCGCATGAGCTATCTCTATATAAGAAGAAAGATCGTCATAAGTGATTACTTCTTTTTTTGCAAGAGGATTATCCCGACTCATAACAAGAACATACGAAAACTCGGCAACAAGCTCGCAGTTAAATCCTTTTTCCTCAAGCATAGTTTTGTAATATTTATCGTAGTTTTCGGAATAACGAATAATACCAAGCTTGAATTCACCTTCAATAAGTTTTCTTATCGTCTTCTTTGAATTAGTTTCCTTATAGAATATCTCTACGTCGGCTTCACCGATATTTTTAGAAAATTTAGTAAGTGCTTCAGATATATAAGAGGCACGCGGAACAGATATGGAGAATTTGCGTTTTTTATGTGATCCGTCACGGTAAGATTGGTCAAGCTTTTCTATACGATTAATAATATCACGTGCACAATCGATAAATTCTTCTCCGTCCGGTGTAAGCACCATTCCCTTTGAACTTCTTTGAAATATAGTAATGCCGAGATCTGTTTCGAGCTCCTTTATGGAACGGCTGATATTGGGTTGTGCTATCATAAGAGTTTCCGCCGCTTTATTTAATGAACCGAGTCTCGCGACCTCAACAGCGTACTTCATATGTAATATATTCATTGAAAACTCTCCTTCCGTGAGGGGTATTCATATTATACCATATAATCATGAATATTTCAATATATATCATGAATTTATATTCACTGTTATATGTAACAATACTTTAACTTCGTATGAATTAAAATTGTGTATTTTATAAGAAAATAAAAAACTTAAACATAAGTTTCGACAATACCTATTGACAGAAGCATTCAAATAAAATATAATATAATATATTCTTTTTTAAGGAGACAATTTATGCTTCTCAAGGTAGTAAAATTCGGTGGAAGTTCTCTCGCCGATGCAAAACATTTCAGACAGGTAGCAAGTATCATAAAGGGAGATCCTTCTCGCCGCTACGTAGTACCCTCTGCACCCGGTAAAAGATTCAAGGATGACACCAAGGTCACCGATATGCTCTACAAGTGCTACGAGATGGTAAAGTCAAAAGAGGACATCGATGAGTACTTTGAACAGATTGCTAACAGATATAATGAGATTATAGCAGAGCTTGGACTTGATTTTAATATTGACGGTGAGCTTACATATGTAAAGAACGCAATGCTCCATAGCTCAGGACGTGACTTTGCGGCAAGCCGCGGTGAGTATCTCAACGGTCTCATCCTTGCCAAATACCTCGGATTCGACTTCATTGATGCCGAAAATGTGATTCTGTTCAAGGATAATGGCACCTTTGATGCGGAAGCTACAAATGCACTTCTTGCCGAGGAGCTTAAAAAGCATGAATATGCAGTAATCCCCGGTTTCTACGGTGTTATGCCGAATGGCACAATCAAGACCTTCTCGAGAGGAGGCTCAGACATAACCGGATCTATCGTAGCACGTGCGGCAGAGGCTGACCTTTATGAGAACTGGACGGACGTTTCCGGATTTATGATGGCTGACCCGAGAATCGTAGAAAACCCCTGCTCTATTGATACTATTACATACCGCGAGCTTCGCGAGCTTTCGTACATGGGCGCTACCGTTCTTCACGAGGATGCGATCTTCCCTGTTCGCATTGCAGGGATTCCGATAAATATCAAGAATACCAACGCTCCCGCAGACAGAGGAACAATGATAGTTCCCACCGCCAAGGATTATGATGCAAATAAGGTAATAACCGGTATCGCAGGTAAGCATGGTTTTTCAGTTATAACAATAGAAAAAGATATGATGAACTCGGAAATAGGCTTCGGACGCAAAGTTCTTGAAGTTTTTGAGGATCATGACGTTTCTTTTGAGCACCTTCCCTCCGGTATTGACACTATGTGCGTTATAGTTCAGACGTCTCAGCTTGAAGATAAGCAGGAAAAGATCCTCGCTTCTCTTACAAGACGTGTCAGACCCGATTCTCTGCACGTTGAAGACGGTCTTGCTCTTCTTGCTATCGTTGGCCGCGGAATGGTTAAGTCCAAAGGTACTGCAGCAAGAATATTCAAGGCTGCATCCGCTGCAGACATCAATATCAAGATGATTGACCAGGGTTCAAGTGAGCTTAATATTATTCTCGGTGTTGAGGACAAGGACCTCGAAAAGGCACAACAGGCAATCTACAACGAATTCGTTAAATAAAGAAAAATACCGCCTCACAGAGGCGGTATTTTCAATTCAATATTGACATAAAAAAGCAAATGGTATAAAATATTAGTTAGCCCATTTTATCTGCCATTTTTCCACCACCAAGTATGTGGAAATGGAGATGCTTTACGCTCTGGCAAGCGTCCTCACCGCAATTGGTGATAATTCGGTAGCCGTTTGTAAGTCCCTCGGCCCTTGCAATTTCGGGTATAACCTCAAATATTTTCGCAACATAAATGCTATTATCGTTACAAATATCATTGGCCGACTCCATATGCTTTTTAGGAACCACAATTATATGTACAGGCATCTGTGGATTTATATCACGGAATGCGTACACGTGCTCGTTCTCGAAAACCTTTGATGACGGAATCTCACCGTCTATAATTTTACAAAAAATGCAATCCATTTTTTACCTCCAAAATAAGTAATAAGGATATTGATATGAATAATTTTATCTCCGCAGAATGCGATATATGGACATACCTCAAAAGCTGCGGTAAAAAGATCGTGATGTACGGTATGGGTAACGGTGCAGATAAGATAATTGACATCTGCAACCAAAAAGGAATAGTTATAGAAGACTTCTTTGCAAGCGACGGATTTGTCAGGGGGCATTCTTTTCACGGAAAAACAGTTCTCTCATACAGTCAGATAAAAGAAAAGTACTCCGATTTTGTAGTTCTTCTTTCCTTCGCAACCTCTCTTCCCGAGGTTATGGAGAAAATAGACGTAATTTCATCGGAGCATGAGCTGCTCATTCCCGACGTGCCTGTTTTCGGCAGCACTCTTTTCGATATGGACTTCTTTACAAAACATAGAAATGATATTGAACAGACACTTGAGCTTTTTGAAGATGAGAAATCAAAGGAAGTCTACAAAAACGTAATATATGCAAAGCTAACAGGCAAGCCTGAATATCTGCGTGCAAGCGTTTGCGATAAAGACGAAGTATATAAAAACGTCTTGAGACCCGAAAAATATCACTCTTACGCTGATCTTGGGGCATACAACGGTGACACGGTGAGAGAACTTGCTAACTATGCAAAAAATCTAAAAAAAGTATATGCTCTTGAGCCGGACAAGCGTACATTTAAGAAGCTTTCAGACTATGCATTGGACGAAACTCGTTTTTATATTCAACGCTATAACTCAGCCGCCTGGAATAAAGATGAAACGCTTTATTTCGACGGAAGTGGAAACAGAAACTCAAACGTTTCAGATAAAAATGCCACCCTCAGTGGTAAAAAAGCCGTCGAAATAAGCGCAATCCCTCTTGATGATATTTTATCGGGTGATCCGGTTGATTATATAAAGTATGACGTAGAGGGCTCGGAGAGAGAAGCTCTTTTGGGCTCCGCTAAGACCATAAAGCTCTGCTCCCCCGACCTTCTCGTATCTCTTTACCACAGAAGCGAGGACGTTTTTACACTTCCTCGCCTTGTAAAAGAGCTCGGAAATTACAAATTATATCTGCGTAGATTTAATTATTATCCCGCATGGGACTTGAATCTTTACGCTATCTCGAATTAAAAGAGCTTTTCGGGATAAACTCCGTCTGAGATAAGCTTTTTGAAGTAATTTACAACGTAAGGCTTATCCTCGGCATAGGTTACACCAACCCAAGTATCGTTTGAATGAAGAACCTTGACGGTCGCTTCACCGTTTTTAACAAGCTCATCAACGAACGTAGGGAGAACATGCTCTGCCTTAACATCTTCTTTTCCGAGAAGACGAAGGAATTTATCAAGTGCGATCTCAGCCTTTTCAAAAACTCTGGGTGTAAAGCACCACATATTCATTGAAACGGGAGAATTCATATCGATAACTGTATCGCCGGAAACAGCACCTTTTGCTGTCTTAACGATCTCGTACATTTCAGTGACTTTAACAAGCATAGAATTGTCATCAGTTTCGCATACACCACGTGTAACTCCGCCGTTGTCGCTGAGTGTATTTCCGAGCATAAATGCTACCATACCGAGTGAAAGCTTATCCCCATTGTCTGAGTTGGATACAAGGAAATCGTGTGCAGTCTTATATGCGCTTTTTCCGTAATAATCATCCGCATTTATAATAAGAAACGGTTCTTTAACAGCGTCTCTCGCACACCAAAGCGCTTGTGTTGTACCCCACGGCTTCTTTCTGTCAGGAAGACACGGAGGAGCGTACGGAAGATCATCTACCGACTGGTAAACATATTCTACCTCACAGAGCTTTTCTACTCTGTTTCCGATCACCTCTTTAAAATCCTTTTCTATATCACGTCTGATTATAAATACGACTTTGTCAAAGCCGGCTTCGAGAGCATCGCTTATTGAATAGTCAATAATTATTTCTCCGTTTGGGCCAACGGGAGCTATCTGCTTAACACCGCCGCCAAAACGGGATCCGATGCCTGCCGCAAGTATTACAAGTGAAGTTTTCATAATTTTTACCTCCGTAATCTTTATGTGATTAGTATACCACAAAATAATATTCAAGTCAATAAATCGAATAAAAAAACGGCTCAACCTTCAGTTGAACCGTTTTCCTTTTTTAACCAAGATAACCGAGACGGTAAAGAAGCTCTGCGTTAAGAACACTTCCACCTGCTGCACCACGGAGAGTATTGTGAGAAAGACCTACGAACTTATAGTCGTAAACCGTATCCTCACGGAGTCTGCCTGCAGTTACGCCCATTCCACCGTAGATATCGCGGTCAAGAGCTGCCTGAGGTCTGTTATCCTCTTCGAAGTATGTTATAAACTGCTCGGGAGCATGAGGAAGCTTAAGCTCCTGAGGCTTGCCCTTAAATTCCTTCCAACACTGAAGGATCTCTTCCTTTGTGGGCTTGTTTTCGAACTTTACAAAGACAGCCGCTGTATGGCCGTCAGTGACAGGAACACGGATGCACTGAGAAGTGATAACAGTATCTGTTGCATCAACGACCTTGCCGTCAACGACATCACCCCATATCTTAAGAGGTTCCTTCTCGCTCTTCTCTTCCTCGCCGCCAATGAAAGGAATAACGTTATCTATCATCTCGGGCCACTCCTTAAAGGTCTTACCTGCGCCGGAGATTGCCTGGTATGTAGTAACTACAACTTCCTTAATGCCGAACTTTCTAAGAGGAGTGAGCATAGGAACGTAGCTCTGTATCGAACAGTTAGGCTTAACTGCAATAAAGCCCTTCTTTGTGCCAAGTCTCTTCTTCTGCGCTTCAATAACGGCAAGATGAGCATCATTTACCTCGGGCATGAGCATCGGAACGTCGGGAACCTTACGGTTTGCGCTGTTATTTGAAACGACGGGGATCTCTGCCTTAGCATATGCCTCTTCAAGAGCCATAACCTCGTCCTTCTTCATATCAACTGCACAGAAAACAAAATCAACGAGAGGCTTTACCTTATCAATCTCTGCTGCATCCATAACAGGCATAGACTTATAAGCCTCGGGTATTGGAGTGGTCATCTTCCATCTACCGTCTACTGCCTCTTCATATTTTCTTCCGGCACTGCGTGCGGAAGCCGCAAGGGCAGTCACCTCAAAATAGGGGTGATCTTCAAGCAAGGTAAGGAATCTCTGACCAACCATACCGGTTGCGCCTATAATACCAACTCTGAGTTTATTCATCACAAAATACCTCTTAATATAACATATGAATTATTATACCACATATTGAATAAAAAATCAATAGTTAATTTAGTCATTTTTCTCTCTATTTAGTCTTCTTCTTTTGTAACATATTCTTTATATACCGCATTTTTGCTAAGTCCACGGTCCTTTGCGGTCTTTTTTATTGCATCCATTCGTTCTTCGCCCATATTTATATAATATTCGACGTGTTCATTTATGGACATATCTTCCCACGTAAAATCACTTTTCTTGGAGCTGCCGCCTTCAACTACGAGAACGTACTCACCTCTCGGCTCGTGAGCTTCATAATAAGTGACAGCTTCTCCAAGCGTTGTTCGCATAACGTCTTCGTTAAGCTTTGTGAGCTCACGGCAGAGAGATATTTTTCTGTCTTCACCGAAGACACCCGCCATATCCGCAAGAGTGGCTCTGAGCTTATGCGGTGCTTCGTGAAAAATCATAGTTCGTCTTTCGGACGTGAGTTCTTCAAGCTGTTTTGCTCGTTCCTTTTTTACTGCCGACAAAAAGCCCTCAAAAGTAAATCTGCCTGTCGGAAGAGCCGAAAGAGTAAGTGCGGTTATCGCCGCACAGCATCCGGGTAAAGAGGAAACGGGAATATTTTTTTCTGCACAGAGCCTTACGAGATCCTCTCCTGGATCGCTTATAGCAGGAGTCCCCGCATCAGTGATAAGTGCACAGGATTCACCTTCAGAGAGCCTGTTACAGATTTCCTCTCCCCTTTCCCTTTTGTTGTGCTCATGATAGGATACAAGGGATTTTTTTATTCCGAAGTGAGTGAGAAGTCTCAGTGAATTGCGAGTATCCTCTGCCGCAATAAAATCAACCTCGGAAAGCACCTTAAGCGCTCTTTCGGATATATCCGAAAGATTACCGATCGGAGTTGCTACCAGGTAAAGCATTCCGCCCTCGACTTTGTTTTTTTCTTTTGAATCTATCATTGTAACGTCCTTATTCGTTAAGCATTTTGAGGAAAGCTTCCTCATCA